>DHOO01000058.1:20067-30424 GCA_002409975.1 Firmicutes bacterium UBA5388 | reverse complement strand
CCTGCGCGAACTGTCCCAGTAAGGCCAGCAGCGCCATGTGGGTTTTGGGCTTTTGTCCCAGTTCCATATAGAACTACCGTTTCCAACATTTTACGTAGTTCCGCTGCTGTTTGGGAAGTAAGAACCTGTCTTCCCGGTGACGGTGGAGACTGTCGGTACCAGGCGCCATTTAATTCCTGTAAACCTTTCACGATCTGCGGTGGAAAATAGTAACCGCCACTTGCTATCGCCTGAAGAGCTCCGGCAACCTGTAAGGGACTGACTAGAATTCCCTGCTCACCAAGAGCAAAAACTACATAATTCTCTGCCTCTATGCTAGATGGCAAAAATCCTGCTGATTCTTCAGGTAAACCTAAACTAGTTTGCATCCCCAGACCTAAAGCTTTAGCCACCGACAGAATTTTTGCGCTTTCCACCATTTGCATTACCTTAATAAATACCGGGTGGCAAGAGTAAGCTAAGGCCTGAGTAAAAGTGAGAAGGCCGTGACCATTTTGGGGAGCGGTCGAACAATAGTAGCAGGTTCCGCCAAGGTCGATAAAACCCGAATCGTAAAAAGTAGTTCCTGAAGTAATCGTTCCCGTTTCTAAAGCGACCGCTGACAACACTAGTTTAAATAAGGAACCGGGAGGATAAGCTTGCAATGCCCGGTTGACCAAGGGTTTATTTGGGTCATGAAAACTTTTTTGCGGATGATAAGGATCAAAAGCTGGGCGACTCGCCAGTGCAAGTACTTTCCCTGTTCCCACTTCTAAAAGAAGAATTACCCCCTTTGTTATTTTTTTTTCTTCCATAATCTCTTCAAGCTTCTGTTGCAAGGTAAGATCAATGGTTAAAACCAGGTTTTTCTGGAGTTTACCCCTGCTAACCTCCTGATACCGCCATTCTAGCCCAGGTATGAGGTGATGGTGAGCATCCACCATTAAGACTAGTTTTACCCGGGTATCACTAGACAAAAATTCTTGGTAGACATCTTCTAAGCCGGCAAGGCCCTGCCCACTGCCGGGATGAATATAACCTAATAAATGGTGCGCTAAAGGTTTATTCCCATAACGAAGTGGAACAGTACATATGGTTACCCCTGGAAACTTATTGGTCACCGATAAATTTAGTAGATCTTTACTCGGATTACTAATCAATACTGGAGAAAGCGATTGATAATTAAAATGTTGATTTCCTGTCATTGAAAATATCAACTTTTTTTCATCATCCATTAGAAATGCAGGAAAGATAGCAATGCAAGTATGATGTTCCCTTCCAGTAAGCAATCGGCCACAGCAGTCTAGAATCTCTCCACGCTGTTGATATAATGCTAAACTGTCACTCCGCTGATTTACCGCTCGTGTGGACCAACTCATATTCTCTACAACTTGAATCTTGATCAGACAATTAACATGATATAAACCACACAGCATGAAAAAGAATAAAAGGATTTTCACTCTACATTTTAACTTCTTTAACACAAAAACCCCCCTTGGTTAATTTACCCAAAAAGGGAGGGTTTATTGCATTTATTTGTCCATATTATTTTAGCTATCGCTGGTTTGCCATTAACGACTGGGCTTTTAAATGTTCACGATACGTCCGAGAAAAAATATGACTCCCATCGGATTTAGCAAAAAAATATAAATAATCTGTCTTCATTGGTTGGAGAACAGCCGCCAGCGAGGCTCTCCCTGGATTTCCAATCGGAGTAGGCGGAAAACCTTTATAACGATAAGTGTTATAAGGAGAATCAATCTGAAGGTCTTTATATAGCAACCGCTGTTTTCTCTCTCCTAAAGCATATTGGACTGTAGCGCAAGATTGAAGTAATAAGCCTTTACGCAGACGGTTCAGAAATACTCCAGCAATGATCGGTCTTTCATCTTCCACTTTTGCTTCCCCCTCCACAATCGAAGCTAAGGTAACAAGTTCTATCGGGGAAAGTCCAGTAGTAACCATGTCGCTTGCTATTTCGGACCAGACCTGGCGGAAACGATGGAGAAAAATAGCTAAAATCTCCTCTTCACTAGCGCCTTTAACAAATTCATAAGTATCGGGAAATAAAAACCCCTCCCCTGTTAGGGGAGAAAACTCAACTAAATGTGAGTTGAGAAAAACTTTATCATGTAAGAGTTCTTGGAAGCGGTCAAGCTTGATTAAACCTTTCGAGCCTAATAAGCGACCAATCTCCTCGGTTGTATATCCTTCAGGAATGGTAACTTTATAAATAACTGGTCGCCCCTTTTGTAATTCTCTTAGAAGTTGCTTAAAGGAGACATTAGGACTAAAGGTATAGTGCCCGGCTTTTAAGGAATCCTTTTTACCGGTTAGATATAGATACCAAACAAAACTATCACGATTTATAATTAAACCCTTCTCTTCCAGGAGACGACTTATTTGAAAAACCGATGAGCCCATGGGGATCTCCACCATAATGTTATGGCTAGAGATTACGGTTTTATTAGTCTGAATTCCTGAATAAATCCAGAGGGCTTGCCCTAAAAAAAAGATTAACCCTATCCAAAATAAGGGTTTAATAATAAATTGTAATCGAGACCGGTCTTTAAAGACCGGTCTAAAAACCCTGTATAAACTGGACCTAAGAAAAGTCCGAAAAGCTTTAAACCCTGGAAGAAACCGATTAATATTTGGGGTAACGACGCGCTTCCACACGGCGGCACCTCCTCTCCCTTAATTATAAAGGATCTGCTCCGGAGAGGCAATTAGTAGAAATTACAACCTACTCTCGGTCTTCATCTTTCTCAAAGTCTTCATCCTCATCGTCTAAAAAATCTTCATCCTCATCATCATCTAAAAAATCTCCATCAAGGCTTTCTTCTTCTAAAAGTTCCTGGATCTTTTCCAGTTCTTCATCTTCCACATCCACTAAAATCTCTTCGTCATTTTCATCAGTCTCCACTCGAAAAACATGGGCTTCTTCTTCAGCTTCATTTTCTTGAGTTTCCGGTATTAAAATGACATACTTTTTATCTTCTACTTCCAGTGCCCGTTCCAAGCTGTAGCGGTATTCCTGACCATCTTCATCCACAAGAACGATCCATTCTTCTTCATTATGATTATGAGACATTATTCACCCTCCTTAGTTTTTATGAGTATATTCTCCCCCAAACCTCTTAAGATTACAAGAGAGATTTTCTAATTTAGTTACCTTTTTTATTTTATTTTTTAAGTTAGGAGTTATGATCATTTAATGACCGTTTTTGGTGTTAAGACTGATTAGTCTGGCGAAAACTTAAATAATTATCAAGAAGCAACACCGCAGCTAATTGGTCAATCACCTGACGGCGGCGGCTCCGGGAGAGATTACCCTCGAGCAAAGCTTTCTCCGCCTGAACAGTGGTAAGTCTCTCATCCCAAAAGATCGGCTCTACTCCACAGTTCCTCCCCAACCGTTTACCAAAGCTCATAATCTTATTGGCCTCTGGTCCCAATTCTCCATTCATATGACGGGGTAACCCAATTACTAAACCGGTACACTGATATTTTTGGAAAAGTCCAGCTAAATACGTGAAATCGGTTTTGAGGGAAACGCGGTTATAAACCCCCACTCCTTGAGCAGTAATGCCCAGAGAATCACTTACTGCGATCCCTATTCTTTTCTCACCTACATCTAACGCTATCAAACGTTGGGTTAAAAAATCACTCACCTTTTTTCTCCTTACTTTTCTGAAGGGATAATCAACCGTACCTGGAAAATTTGATTAGGAATCCGTTCCACTCTGTTATTTGTGGAGAATTCTACCACCCCGATCTCTGGAAAGGTAGCTAGAATCTCTTTAGCTTGGAGCAAAGGTTTACCTGCCACTGCTCGGAACACCTTTTGTCGATCAATTTTCCCTCGAACTTTAGCCACGGCCAACACGGAAATCTCCGCTTGTTTCAGATTACCATTTACCTTGATCCCACGGCAAGATATTTCATTTGAAACTGGGAGAAAACCAGCAGGTAGAGTTTGATATAGATTATGCTCTAACCATTTATAAAGGTGAGTTTTGTTGAGCAATGCTGTTCTTAACTTATAAGATAGCTTCACACTCACGATACTACTTTCTGTCCCGAGCGGTTGTTCCGGCCTAGTCTTACCTACCTCGGTTTGAATTAACTCCGGTAGCAGCATATATCCTTCTTCTACCATCCCTCTTACTTCTTCTTCAGCCCTTAATTCCAACTGACGCTTAGCTTCCTCCTCAGCCCGGAGAATATCTTTCTCCTCCACCACAGGGACAAATTTATCTTCTCCCGAAGTGAAACTTTTAAAATTGACTACATGTAAAGTATTGGCTAAGTGGCCCTCAATTTTAGAGATCATCTGCTTTTCTATATTTCCACTAGTCCCTTTTTCTGTAGCTTCCACTTCTACTTCTGCCTGTCCGTATGTTTCTCCAGTTGGAACCCCCATCTCATATTTAGTATTTTTTTTCGGCACTACTACCGGTTTATTTGTTATAAAACTTAATCCCCCTTTAGTAGAAACTACTGTTCCTTTTGGAACAATAATTGGGTTATTGCCACTATTTATAAAGATGACCATCCCTTTAGCCGCCAAGTAACCTACCCTTTTACGTCCAGTAGTAGAAATAGAAACGGTTAATTCATCTTCTTTTTCAACTAACTTTAAGGGAAGAACCCCTTTAAGCGTTTCCCGTTCGTTAAATCCTATTCCAACAGTGCCCCTAGTACTGAATACATGTTCTTTTGAGGTTGGATGAATAATAATATTTATTTTGGGTCTAAGTAGAAAATAGGCTGCAGCTACTAAACTAAAGAAGGTAAAAACTAAAGCTATCAGTAATCGTCCGCCAGAGGAATGGGGTAACACCGGGGGAGGTTCCTCTTCACCTGCAGAAAGGGCTTCTGTCGCTAGCTCCTCAAGTTGAATAGGTAGTTGGTTTTGGTAAAAACCAGGTTCCTCTTGTTGTAACCTTTCATCTACTTGTATCCCCAACCTTTTTGCTAGCCTTTTTACAGTTCGATCTTTTATTACTAAAATTATTTCTTTATCCTCTTCTTCACTATAATACTTTAAGAGGCGCAGATTAATCTCATTTCTTAGAAATGAAACCCGAGTATCAGAAAAAATTATTACCCTAGCGCTAAGACAATCCCGCACTTTTTTTATTAACCCCTGAATAGTCTCATCTTTTTCTACAGGGATGACATCGGTTCTTGCCACTGCAACACACCTTCCTCCGGACAGCTTTCATAGTCATCAATTATGACAATTCCTTAAATCTGAAAAAAGATTTTTCATCTCCTGTGTTCCCAAAATATATAATAGTAAGATCAATGGATAAAGTAATAAAGTGCCAACCACGATAATTCCTGAATCATTAATCAGTAAGGCTACTAGGCCACTATCAACCGTAATTGCTATTCCCGGCCAATACCACTCATCCTTAATTTTGGTAAATAGTTGCGATTTTCCTGCTAACTTCATAAAAATATATAAAAGAATAAAAACCAGTAAAAGAATCTTGACCCAAAGATTGTAGTTGATTAACATTAGATTCATTTGTAATTTCCTGATCGCAATTTCCAAGAGTAAACCCCAACGCCCAGCGGTTAACAGTTGAACAGCATCGTCAATATGGGTTTTTCCTTTAAAACCAGGTTTTAAGAGAATAATTAATAAGCCAGAGCATAACAACAAGAAAAAAAGAAATAAACTATACTTGGCTTCCTTTTTGTCTTTAAGCTTACGACAGACTAGAAATGAAGCAAAGCCGGCGGAGACCCCTCCCCCAAAATTCGACCCTCCAAACGGCGAAAATATTAACAAAGAACAAGCCCCCATAATTAGTCCAATCCATTTCCGCCCAGCGGTACTGGTGAACATCGCAGTTGTACCCACCAGAAATGAACCCAATAAGATCCCAAGATATTCATTACCTAATCCATAAAAACGGATACCTAAGGCCGGACTTGGTCCTAAGAGAGAATTCCGCATCAATTCCGATCCTATCAACAAATCGAAGAAGATTACCAGGGAAGTTGTTATTAAGAGCCCCTGGTAAGCCCGGAGCGAGGTTTTAAATATCTTTTTATAAAAAATCCAAATTCCAATCGTTATTAAAAAAAGAAGGATCGAGATCAGATTTAAGTTTTCGATTCTAAAAGGAGCTATTAACAGTAAACTAAGCGGAAAAACCGCAAACAGCGGAAGGATTTCTTTAGTATAACAAACAACTTTCAGCCCGGAAGTAAAAGGTAAAAGAGTGGATAACGTTAGAAAACCAATGAGCAGATAAACATAAACTCGAAGAATTACCTTTCTTTGGGCTAGATTAGTAAGCCAATAATCGCTTTTTTCAGTAAGTTCCCGCCAGTCGCCCTTTTCAATCATTACTGAGAACCGAGCTTTTTTGCCTAAAAGTTTTAAATAGTCCAAAATAAAAGTAGTTAAATCTCCAATCGTCAACAGCCCTTTTTCCCGAGTGGATATAGATGAAAGGAGTCCCGGCTTCCCCTTTTTTTGGTAAATAATAAGTGGAAGGAAACTGTTATTGATCACCTCCTGAGAAGCGGAGGGGGAGGCGGAAAAAACAAGAATATTAGTCCCCTCAGGGGTTTCTTCAATGATTTTCCCTAAAAAAGCATCAAGCCGCTGTAAACTTCGTTTTCTTAGTAAATTCAAACGTTGGTCTGAGAGCATGCTTCGATAACCTTCTAACCTCTCGAAGTCTCCGATCTCAATAAGCGTCAGGTGAGTCTCAGGTAACAACCTCTGTAATTGAATAAAGAGCTGTTGATAATCTGTACAATAGCCAAAAGGGAACTGAGGATCAAATCTTAGAATTTCCGAGCCGGCAATCTCCTGATCGACCTCTCCTTGGTCGTCGGCAACCATTATCCTGGCTGCCCTGTTTATCTGCCATGGTAAATCAGCGTTTCCTAAGACCGCTGTTTTCTTTCCCTCTTGGTGTAAAGCCAAGCCAATCAGCCCGTTAGTAGTATAAGTATTTACAGCCATCGGAGAAGAAACAGAGCCAATTGCGGAATAAACCTTTTCCGGAGTTAGTTTCCCTTGAACCCGAGTTGAAACCAGACCTACTCCCCCATTTTCTAAGAGATACTTAATATTGGGGTAAAGGCACGCTGTTAAGTCTGAATAGTCAATCCGCGTAAGATTAATAAAAATAAGTTTCTCTTTCTGAGTACTGTCAGAGTACGCTTCTGCCGGAGAAAAAAGAAACAGCATCATCAGTAAAAACAAAAAGTAACAGCTCTTCTTCACGGATCAATCCTCCGTAGTATTTACCACTTCATTATGATCATATCTTAACTATTCCTTGACTGTCAATCTACTCGCGGTCAATAACCCTTTTTTTCCAATAATATTTAAATATTACTTGTAAAACCGCGCCGATTGGAACCGCAAAAACAATTCCGCCAAACCCAAACAACTCACCTCCGATTAGCAATAAAAAAATTACCCCTAGAGGATGTAATCCCAGTTTTCCCCCAATAATTCTTGGAAAAATCACTACTGTTTCCAATTGATTAACTATGAAAAAAAGAAGAATCACATAAAGTGCTTTCCACAAACGAATTTGAGCCGCAAGTAAGACAGCAGGAATAGCTCCCAGTACCGGTCCAAAATAAGGAATGATATTGAAAATTCCCGCTAAAACTCCAATCAAAATAGCTAAATCAACCTGAAGGAAAAGCAGCCCCACTGTAAGCATAATCCCCACTAATAAAGAAGAAAAAGCCTGCGCTCGCAAGTAGCTCGTAACTACCTTAATCACTTCTAAAACCACCTCTTGTTCCTCTCGGAATAACTGTTTACTCCAAGTAAAAATAAGCTTCTTGAGTTTTTCCATATCTCTACTAAAATAATACGCAAGCACCGGAACAAGAAACAGAAACAATATTTGCGAGAAAAAAGAGGGCAATAAAGAAGCCAGGCGCAAAAGAAACAGACGGAGGAATTCTTCACCTCTAAGTAGAGCCTCATCAATCACATCCCTAATATTCTGAGGTAAACTGAATCTTTTATACTCTTTATTTAATTTTGAGAACCATTTTTGGATATCACTAACATAAATCGGGAGTTTAGTCACTGCTTTATTTAAATCCGCAGCTAATCCCGGAAAGAAAACTACTACCAAAACTGTACTGAAAACTAATAATAAGAAAAAGACGGTAACCACCGCTGCGCTCCGTGTGGCTCCTTTGTTTTCAAACCATTTTACTAAGGGTTCCAACAGAAATGCTAGAAAGAACGCAAGAAAAAAAGTAATAATTACTCGAGGAAAAAATATTAAAGCTCCCACAAACAGAAGCAGTACGATTGTAAGGATAATCATGGGTTGAATTTTACGTCCCATCGTCCTCTCTTCCCATCTATTATTTGAAGAAATTCCATAATTGGGGGGATTATCAATATATTAATCTGAATTCGTGACATCTATAGACACCAGGGGAAATCGTGAAAGCCTGCGATAGCGTTTCCCCTGATCGAATAGTCACGAAATCAGATATGTGGTTAAATCTTAAATAATTGAATTATGCAATTCCTTAAATTAAGAATAAAATGGCCATGAGGCCATTTTACCTTAATTTACCATGATAAAAACTTATTTAACCCGTCTTCTAGACGGCCACCACTTTCCCAGTAAGCCAACTCTACTGAGCTGTCCAATGACTGCACGTATAGGATAGCCTGCTTTTTCATAGAAAGATCTTCTTTTCATGGTTCGCGTTCTTTTTCTCCCTAAACCTACTACTACACTAGCAATAGCCCCTAAGAGACCTCCCGTTAGTAGTCTGCGAAACCTGCGGTTCATCCGACCACCCCCTTGATCTTAACCAACCTAAAAGTAGTATAACCTGTAAGGAGCAAGGTTTAACCAGATAAAGATCTGGAAATACTGCTTAAATTTCTTTACTTTTACTAAAATAAAATATAAAATTCTGCAAAATATGCAGGATTATACCATAAGAAATACAAATATTCTTTACATTACCAAAGCAATCTTATACCAAAATATATCTGGGGGGCTAATTCATGCCAAAAATTCTAAGGTTTTTTCAACGCTTCCGTCGCCCTAATTTTATGAAAACAAACCTTTCTGAACAGCGCATAGAGGAAAACATCCGCATTAATATTTTCCACGGTATTTTTAGCATCGCGGCTGTAAATATGGTTAACCCCTTCCTGAGTATTTTTGCGATGAAATTAGACGCCTCCACCATGCACATCGCCCTACTATCATCAGCGCCGGCCATCGTCAGCCTTTTCGTAATGATCCCCAGCGCCAAATATATTGACAGAAAGAAGAAAAAAAAGCGACTAACCCTGCTTTTTATGTTTGCCCACCGCTTCTTTTATCTTACTTTGGTCTCAATTCCCTTTTTCTCTCCTTCCCTTCGCCCCATGGTGCTTGTAATTCTAATTGCTGTGATGAATTTTCCTGGCGCCATTGCTAATCTTGCTTGGCAATCTTTTATTTCCCGAATTATCCCTCCTAGTTACCGAGCAACTGCTTTTGCCTCCCGTAACCGAATGATGAACCTGGTGGGGACTTCACTCACCTTTATTGTAGGACTACTTCTTGATCGTTTACCATTTCCTTTCGGCTACCAGTTAATGTTTGCTTTAGCTTTTTTTATCGCCCTTCTTGAACTCCGTATTTTCAATTTAATAGAAGAACCGGATGATCTTCCTGAAGAAACCGAGACCCCTTTGACAGATACCTCTTCTTCCTTCTCAATCACAATTAAAGATATCTTCTCGGAAACCCGTTTCCTTCAGTACACTTTAGTTTCACTTTTTTTCTATTTCGCATGGCAAACTCCCTGGCCGCTTTTTAGCTGGTACCAGGTTAAGGTTTTAGGCGCCAATAACGTTTGGGTAAGTATCCTTAGCTTAATGAATACCGGAGGTTCATTAGTCGGATATCAATTCTGGGTTAATTTCATTGAAAAACATGGGAATTTAAAAACTCTGTTTTTTTCCACAATTTCCATCTTTATTGTCCCGGCTGTTTATGCCTTTTCCCATGATCTCTATACCATCGCCGCTTTTAACCTCTTAACCGGGGGGATCTTCTCTGGGGTGAACCTTGCTCTTTTTAATACTCTACTGGAAGTTACCCCAGAGATGAATAAAACCTCTTATATTGCCTATTATAATACGGCCATTACGTGCGCAACTGTAATTTCACCAGTAGTTGGAGTTTCTCTCCTTAAGATCATGAACTTCCAATGGGCTTTCATTGTTTGTGCTATTCTTCGTATCTTAGGAGGTTTTGGTTTTTTAGCGCTCAGCTTAGTGGAAGAGAGAGAAAATAAATCTCCTCTTTGGAATGGACTGGGGTGAGCGACTACCCAGAAAATAGCCCTAGTT
>DHOO01000058.1:14552-19965 GCA_002409975.1 Firmicutes bacterium UBA5388 | reverse complement strand
TTCATCTGGTCTTGATTTAAAATCACTTCGTGATAATTATGAAACCAGCATGAACAACCAATTAAAGCGCCTCTGGGGCTTGTCGACTCACCTGGCTCTGATTTTCATCACTTCACGTGCGCGGGCGGTAGCCAGCGTGAGCGACTACTTAACTTCGTCGGTATTTTCAAAGGTATATTCCGTCTCAACCTCTGCTTTCAAGGAACTCCGTACTGAACAATACTTTTCCAGAGAAAGACTAATGGCTCTTGAAATTACTGTTTCATTAAGTCCTCTTCCTTTAAAAAATAGGCTGATTTTAATTTTAGTAAAACCGCGGGGATTTTCCGCAGCCCTTTCCCCGTCTAGCTTCATAGAGAAACTCTCTAATGCAACCCGGGCTTTCTTTAAAATTAGTACCACATCAATCCCCATACATCCTCCTAACCCGATCAGTACTAATTCCATTGGGGTCGGTCCCAAACCCCGGCCCCCGGCTTCCACTGACGCATCCGTCATAATATTCCGGCCCGAACCTCCTGTCGCGTTAAACCCTAAAACTCCGTCCCATTGCAAACTAGTTTTCATCTCAAAACTCCTTTACTCGTCCTCCACTCACCGCATGTTATTTAGTTGTGCCTCTAGGGATAATTTCCGGTTTAAGTGTCACTTTCGTATTTCTTTTCACTTTCCCTTTAATCATCGCGAGCAGTAGCTCTACACCACGCCGCCCCATTTCTTCAGCAGGCTGCCGCACTGTACTTATGCGTGATTGAAACATGGAGGTAAACGGATGGTCATCATATCCTATCACCGCTAACCGCTCAGGCACGGAAAGATTAAATTCCCTGGCAGCGTCAAGAACCCCAAAAGCCGTGCCATCGTCGGCGGCAAAGATCGCATCCGGAAGTTTTCCTTCAAGTATCCACTGCTTGGTAATTTTATAGCCGCAAGTGTAAGTAAAATTACCTTCCGCAATCAAGTCTTCATCCACAGGTAACCCATTATCTTCAAGAGCCTTTCTGAAACCATTCAATCTTTCAACACTACTTTCAAAAATCATTCCTCCGGTTATATGGGCGATTCTTCTGGCCCCACCTTTAATCAGCAATTGAGTGGCATGATATCCGCCGTAGAAATTATCTACAGTGACAGAAGAGACCTGGAGGTCCGACTGATGCTGATCAAGGAGGACGAAAGGGAATTCTCTCCTTTTTAACTCCAGAACGTATTCGATCTTCTTAACTGGGCTCATTAATAGAATACCATCCACCCGTTCTTCTCTAAAAAGGCGTACCCCACTGCTCTCCATAAAATTGTCATTATCCATGGCCATAGTAATTACCAGAAACATACCTACTGCTTTTAAAGTGTTTTCTACTGTCAATACGACCTGGGACATAAAAAAATCCTGCATTGATGGAAGGACCAGTCCAACCATACCAGTACGACCCTTGGCCAGGCTTCGCGCGGCAGCATTAGGCTTGTAATCAAGCTCTTTCATTGCTTCGAGCACCTTAGCCCTATTATGTGGTCTGACACTGGGATAGTTGTTTATTACTCTTGATACGGTTACTACTGAAACTCCGGCTTTTTTTGCGATATCATAGATATTTACCGACATTAGTATCTCCTCAATTATCCTCCAATATTTTTATTATCATGCCTCAGTTGAAGCTTAGACTTTACTTCCATGAGCTTGTCGCCGTAAAGCGGGTACCTTCGGTAAAATAATACCGAAAAAACAAGGGCGGCAAGGGGAATAACCACCAGCAGTAATTTGATCCCCAATATTGCGCTCGCCGGCTGCGACCCAATGGGAAGTTGGGCATTATAACCTGATTTTGCCAACATCAAACCCATTATAACAGATTGAATAGAGATTGCAATTCTAACCATGAATCCATTCATTCCAAAATACATTCCTTCTCTACGGGTCCCGGTTTTTAATTCATCCTCATCAACAATATCCGAGATGAAGATATCAAGGAGAATAATAACTCCGGCCAGGCCTATTCCTAATAAAGCCGCCGTTATTACCGCGCCGATAAAGCCGTTTATGAACCAAAATGGGATCAGCGCCAGGCCATAAAGGATGATTGCGCTAATCATAGTTTGTTTTGAACCTTTTTTGTTAGCAATTCTTCTCCAGAAGCCAACCCAGAACATTGCCATAATGAAGATTACACCAAGCAAAGCGGAGACTTGAAAACCTTCAATCCCGATAATATACTTGGCGTAAAACGGCAATACCGCCTGAATAGTGATGAAGGTAAACTGGAGAAACATTGAAGCTACAACATAAGTCAGAAAAGATTTATTACTCAAGATCGTTTTTAAGGCTTCAAAGAGTGGCAGTCCAGCGCTCTGGCTGTGCGCTTTATCTTCCTTTGAACCACAAAGACTAAGGCCAAGGAAAATCAGAGTCAGAATACCAAAAAATACGCCCATCGCCGGCCATCCGATTGCCGAATAAAGTATTGGCGGCATCGCTACCCCAAATATATTACCGATGATACCAAAAATCTGTCTATACATTGATACTCTGGTCCGCTCCTCCTGAGTTTTATACATTTCCGGAAATAGAGAAGTCCAGTTGATGATAACGAGTGTATATAGCGTGTCATAAAAAAACACTATGGATATAAAGTAGATAAACATGGAGGTAATATTCCCTCCCAACAGTTTGACCGGAGGCGCCCAGACAAGGATAAAAGAGATTACGAAAGGTAGGGCGCCAAAGAGTACATACGGTATTCTTCTTCCCCATTTGCTTCTCGTTTTATCTGAAAGCTGCCCCAAAAGAGGGTCATTAATTGCATTCCAGATCCCGTAGATTGCCATTGCCAAGCCAATGAGGTGCGCAGGCATCTTTAACACATCAACGTAGAAGAATATTATGTATGTTGAAAATACCGCTCCTGTAAGTGATGCGGAGATATTACCCGAGCTATACAAAATATCCTTTCTCCTGTTCATCGTATCTACCTCCCTATGTTAAGTCGCACTAATTGAGTTAGTAATTGTTTATGCTTTTAAACCAAGATAATAGAGGACCATGCTTTTTTTAGCATCCAGTTTATAGAGACTGATTTTAGCTTATCCTTTGCCTAAAAGGCGCGAAAAGTGAGTTTAAGGAATTGCAGAATTTCAGCTAACATATCTTCATTGATTTTTCCTTGACTAAAATTGAGCAGAGCCCGTAATGGCATAGATTTCATCATCTCCCTCATCATCGCTGAATCGACTTCTCCGATTACTTGTCGGATCAGCTTGTCGGCCACCTGTGCTCCTACCGGATTATTCATGAGCTCCCCAATGGTGGAATTTCGATGAAATTTCTTTGAAACCGTCACCGATGAGCTGAGATTTATGGTTTCTTTAAGGAGCATATCCTGGGACGAACTTCCCACCAAGATTTCGAAATCTCCGCTTTCGGCATGCCAATCATTGAACTCGACATTGTAGTAGTCAAACGCTCTTTTGCTCAATGAAAAAGTTACTGTCTTTTCTTCTCCAGGCTCAAGCGCAACCTTGGCAAAGGCTTTCAGTTCCTTCTCTGGTCGAATTACACTACTTTCCAGATCTCTCACATACAACTGGATGATTTCCTTCCCTGACATATCCCCGTTGTTCTTCACTTTTATCGCAACATTAACAGGCTCCTGATCGGAAATCCGTTTTTTATCCACGGAGATACCGGTATAGGCAAAGGTTGTGTAAGAAAGTCCGTAACCGAAGGGAAATAACGGTTCTATCCGCTTAGCGTCATAATAGCGATAACCAACAAACAACCCTTCTCTATACTCCACTCTGTCCCTCTCACCAGGAAAATTCAAACCGGATGGATTATGCCGTAATTCTTGTGGGTGGGTCTCCGCCAACTTCCCGCATGGGTTAGCTTCTCCAAAAATTAGATCCGCGATGGCGCCGCCTGAGGCTTGCCCTGCCAGATGGCTCTCAAGGACACCTTTTACCCTGCCAAGCCATGGCATCTCTATGGGCGCCCCGTTGCTTAATACCACCACAACGTTGCTTTGTACCTCGGCTACAGCTTCGATCAATGCGCGGTGGTTTTCCGGTAAGCGAAGATGCTGCCGGTCATACCCCTCGGATTCATCGGTCAGCCCCACAAAGATAACGGCCACATCCCCTTCAACAGCAGCTGCTTTGGCCGCCATCAGCAAACCCTCGTCATTCTCCTCACAATCCAGCTGATAACCTTCGGCGTATAGAACTTTAGTATTATGACCGGCGGTCTTTTGAATCTCAGCGTAAATCTCATCCACCATGGTTGGGTTAATACGGGAGCTACCTCCTCCCTGATACTGCGGGTTTTTAGCAAAAGCCCCAAGCACAGCGATAGTTCCTCCTCGTTTCAATGGTAAAATTTGTTCATCATTTTTTAGCAGCACCATACATTCCCTTGCTGCTGCTCTCGCCAGTTGGTGATGGGCTACCGGATCATAAGTCGCGTTTTCTTTTTTCTTTTCCACTGCTTTAAAGGTTACTGTTAAAAGTCTTTCCACCGCTTGATCCAAAACACTCTCCGCCAGTTCACCTTCTCTTACCGCCTCAATAATTTTCTTATCACCTAACCCATTATTAGACGGCATTTCTAGCTCCAGACCGGCCTTTAATCCATCCACCCTTTCGTTGACCGCTCCCCAGTCTGAGACGACAAAACCTTCGTGTCCCCACTCCTCTTTGAGGATATCGGTTAATAAATATTTATGTTCCGAACAGTAATCCCCATTAAGCTTATTGTAGGCGCACATCACCGTCCACGGTTGGGCTTTTTTCACTACCTCTTCAAAACTAGCCAGATAAATCTCACGTAATGCCCGCTCATCGACGATGGCATCCACCGTCATTCTCCGGTGTTCTTGGTTATTAGCGGCAAAATGCTTAAGGGATGCGCCAACCCCTTGTCCCTGAACACCCTTAACAAAACTGATTGCTAATTCCGCCGAGAGATAAGGGTCTTCGGAATAATATTCGAAATTCCTTCCACATAATGGTGATCGCTTAATATTAACGCCTGGGCCAAGGAGAATTGAGACTCCTTCCGCTTGACACTCCTCCCCAAGAGCTTGACCGATATTTTGCAACAGTTCCCTATCCCACGAACAAGCCAACGCCGCCGCGGTAGGAAAACAGGTAGCCGGTACGCTATTTTGCAAACCCAAATGATCTGGTTCGCCGATTTGCTTCCTCAGTCCATGAGGACCATCCGCCATCATAATTGATGGTATTCCCAGTCGCTCAATGGCTTTAGTATTCCACCAATCTTTCCCAGAACATAAGCTCGCTTTCTCCTCCAAAGTCATTTGAGACACAATTTTTCTTATATCTTTAGACATTAATCTACTCCCCCTTTATTACTCCTTTATGATGCTTTTTACGTTGTCTTTTGATTTAATTATCCCGATAC
>DHOO01000058.1:0-14381 GCA_002409975.1 Firmicutes bacterium UBA5388 | reverse complement strand
TAGCCTAATACCAGTCAAACACTAAATATTCAATTGGGACCTTTTAAAAAGGATACACCGCAAAAAGCTTTTATGAAATGTATGTTTAATCAGGTCAGGGTTAAGCCCATAAATATAATAAAAGATATTTTTCGGGTCTCTATGGCCCTATGCTTGAGATCTAAAATAAGTTTTATTCATTGCTGGAAAATCCGATCGCCATTCCGTTTCTGATTCTTTCAGAAAAGATAATATAAATGATAATGGTGGGAATGGCAGCCAAGAGAACTGCGGCATTCAGTGGCCCGAATTCAGTAATAAAACTTCCTTGAAAAACTTGTAAGGCACGGGGTAAGGTAAACTTATTAGAGGTTCTCAAAAAGACCAGGGCAAACAGGAATTCATTCCAAATATAGACAATTTGAAGAATAACCACCGTATAAACCGAAGGTAAGGAGAGGGGGAACATGATTTTCCAAAATAACTGAAAGGGGGCGACCCCGTCAACTATAGCAGCTTCCTCCACCGTTTTCGGGATTCCCAGCATATAGGAACGGATGATAAAAATGGACAGCGGCAAGGCAAAAGCCACGTAAGGGAAGATTAATCCCCAATGTGTGTTGACCAGATTAAGATTTCTCAAGAGTTTCAACAAAGGGATCAGGGAAGTAACCGGCGCTACATACATACCTCCTAAAAAAAGATAAAATATGGTTTTCTTGCCCGCAAATTGGAGCCTGGATAAGGAATAGGCCGCCATTGAGGCGACTAAACCCACTATCACTACTGAAATGATGGTAACAATAACACTATTAAAAAAGGCTGAACCAATATTCCCTTCATACCAGGCTTTGATGTAATTACTCCACCGATAAATATTAGGCAGCGCCCAAGGATTTTGGAAAATTTCCAGATTATCTTTAAGGGAATTAACCAACACCCAAAAGATCGGAAAAATAACGATAATCGCATAGAATGAGAGGAAGGAATAATGGAAAAAAGTATTTCTCTTTCTCTTCCAAAGGAAGTAATCATTCAATTGGCGCTTCTCTTTCCTGTTAAAGCAGATCGACATAATATCCCCACCTTATTCTTGCGCTGTAATTTTCATCAGTTTAAGTTGTAGCGCAATTAATACTAAACAGATTAAAAATATAGTTACACTGATCGCAGAGGCATAACCGGACTCCATCCTCCGAAAAGCCATCCGGTAAAGATAGGTTGTTACTATTTCAGTGGAATTAACCTGTCCCCCGCCCGTCATCACCCAGATTAAATCAAAAGATTTAAACGAGCCTGAAATACACATGATAAACATAACTCCAATGGTCTCTTTTAACATGGGAATTCTGATTCTCAACGTAGTCTGGAACTCATTAAAACCATCGACTTTGGCGGCTTCGAATATCTCCGGGGAAATTCCCTTTAAGGCGGACATAAAAATAACAGTATAAAAGCCGATGTAGACCCAGTTAATAGTGGCCAAGACTGATAAAAAAGCGGTGTTGACATCACCAAGCCAAGCGTGTTGAAGCCCTTGCAGACCAATTTTCCCCAAAATAAGATTAATCGCCCCATACTCCGGATCATACAACCATCGCCAAATAATTCCTACTGCCACCAGTGAGATTACCATCGGTAAAAACACTATTGTAGAAAAAGTTCCATTACCTTTCATCTTTTTATTTAGCAAAATAGCCAGTATTAAAGCCATGGGGACTTGGACTACCATGGACTGAAACGCAATCATTAGTGTATTAAAGACTGCTTTCAGAAAATCCAGATCACTAAAAAGCACTTGGAAATTATAGAAACCAATAAATGTTTTTTTGGGCGAAATTCCAGCCCATTTAAAGAGACTGAGATAAATAACCTCCAAGTTAGGATAAATAAAAAACAAAACAAACATTATCAGCGCCGGAAAGAGAAAAAAATATGCCACAACATTGTTTTTTTTCCGCAAAGAATCTTCCCCCTCTCTATATCCTATATTTGACAAGTTGCGACCGTATCTTAAAATAGCAGAGAACCATCAAATTTTCCGGGCCAAAAAAAGGCCCGGAAATTTGATGGTTTCAATACTTTATCAAATTGCTCCTTTAGAAAACTCCTTATTTCAACTTCACCGCTTCGTTTTCATGATTTTTGGCGACTTCTTCTGCTGACTTCCGACCGGAGAAAAGGTAAGCCATATTATCCAGATGAACCGAAGCAAACTGTGGGGGTGAATATTGATCCCAGGCCATTTGCATATAATTGGCGTCTTCCATTTCTTTGATGACTTGTCTGATTAGCGGATCATAACAATTTTCCGGCAGATCCATCTTAAATACAACCACATCTCCTACGGTAGTTACGAAATCCTTAACCACCTTTTCGCTGGACAAGTAATTTAGAAACTTTTTCGCTGCAATTTTTTCCTGGGTGCCAATTGCTTCCGATATACAGAATACTGTCTGTGGGGCCCCCAGTAAATTAGTGGGGTTACCCTTTCCATCAGGAACAGTGGGGAAACGGATGATTCCTACATCCATATTCGGCGCTTGTTTCCGAAGATCGCCCACAAACCAGGTTCCCATTAGGTACATTGCTGCCCTACCATTAAAGAAATATCTTTGGGCATCTAGGTAACCCGCTCCTAAGAAACCTTTCTGAAACGCTCCAATTTTAACCAGTTCCTGAATCCTTTTACCTGCTTTGACAAATGGAGCATTATTGAAACTATAACCTTTTTTTCTGTCTAAAGTATTGGAAAAACAATCGGATCCCCCGTATCTATCTACCAGATACATGTAATAAAACGAGAGTTCCCATTTTTCTTTTCCGCCTACCGTAAAAGGTATAATATTATGTTTTTTAAATTTATTAATTGCGGCGATCAGCTCTTCCCAAGTCCAGGTCTCATTTTTGGTGATATCGGGTATTTGCACCCCGGCTTTCCGGAAAAGTTCCTTATTGATGTAAATATGTCCGCTCCAGGAAGTATAGGGCAAACCATAATGCTTACCACTAAACGTACTGGATGAAAGAACACTTTGAGGGATTACCTCTCCCTTACTCTTAATCAGATCCGTTATATCAGCGACTTGTCCTTCCTCAACATAAGATTTGAGAATTCCCCCACCCCAGGACATCCAGATAGTAGGTGGGATTCCGGCAGCCATTGCCGATTTAAGCCCGATTTTTAAATCTTCATCCTGCATATCCGTTCTTTCAAATTTTATATCCGAGTTCTCCGCCATAAATTGTTTTAAGGTATTGTCCATCCAGGTAATAATCGATTGCTCTCCGGCGTCAGCAGTCCACCATTCCAGGTTGACGCTGGCAGAGGCTGAAAAAACCAGGGTGATGAGCGTTACTATCGCCAAGGTAAAGATTAACATCGTTTTTTTCATCTTTCTTATTCCCCCTTTTGTTTAAATTCTGAGTTTCAAACCGATACTCTCAGAACAAAGGCATCACTCCTTTTGCCACTTTAATAACGGTAATGCTAACGTCAGTAGAAAATAAGCACCGTGAGTTACGGCCTATTTTCATCTGTATGACCAATATCACTTTAAAGAATTGCATAATTAAATTATTTAAGATATAACCACAATATATTGTGGTTATATACAAATTTAAGGCAATTATGCAATTCCCTCATTTAATCTAAAGCTTTAAAAATAAGTAACAATCCCCTAATAAACTTAAGCTATCATTCTACTTTGCTGAGCTTGTAGCCATATGGCAGGTGTATAAATTACAATAACACGAAAAAACCAAATGTAATGAATTGTCTCCTGATAAAGGCTCCAATGTTAAACCGCTTTAATTATCTAATTAATATTCTAGCATATGATAAATATTTTGGCAATAGATTATTATTAAATAATAATTATTTTGTTTCGCGTAATATAAGATATTTTCATTATAAAATTGGTATTTACGTGGAAATGTTGATGCTTCCCTTATGCCAGTTTAAAATTGATGCGAAAGGGTTAATCTAATAATTATTAAACCGCTTTAATTGACGTCGGTAAATGTTTGTGGTATTATAAATCAAAATAAGAGACGAGGTATGCTCAAAACTAATGGGGGTGAGACCATGACTTTACAGGAGATTATTCCTCTGCCCAAGCTTGAGCAATGCAAACGACTTTTGTGCGTGCAGCCCCATCCCGACGATAATGAGATCGGAGCGGGAGCGACCATCGCCAAGCTTGTACATAATGGTTGTGAGGTTGTCTATCTTACTGTAACAGATGGAAGAATCGGAAGTAATGACCCTAAAATACATCCCAGACAGTTGGCAGCCATAAGAAGGAAAGAAACGGAGGCATCCGCAAGACTGCTCGGAGTATCGGCTTCCTTTTTCCTGGATTTCCAGGATGGGTCGTTTATAAGTGAGCAGGCAGTCTGCAGAAAAATTACTGATGTCATCAGGGAAGTGCAGCCCGAAATGGTGATGACGGTTGACCCGTTTCTTCCCTATGAAACCCATTATGACCATCGGACTGTCGGAATGGCAACTGCCGGCGCATGTATGATGGCCTCCCTCCCTCATTTCCAAGGCAGTCAAGGTGATTTGCCCGCCAATAGCTGGTCGGTTGCAGGAGTGGCGTTTTATAACACAGCGTATCCCAACACTTACATTAATGTAGACGAAACCTGGAATTTGAAGTTTACCGCAATAGCCGCTCATAAGAGTCAATTTGATGAAGAGTATCTAAAAAAAGTCAGGATGTACTTTGAACTAAAAGGCGAGGAATATGCAAAAGGCAGGGGATTTGACCGGGCCGAAGCTTTTAAGGTTCTCCCGGTTACCTGCTTACATGTAAACGTGGACGCCATCAATCTCTAGAGGGGGTGCTTAGATTGAGTGAGATCAAACTTGTGGTCATAGGCGGAGGTAGCAGTTATTCACCCGAGCTTGTTGATGGTATTATAAAAAGATATACAAGTCTGCCGGTAAAAGAACTGATTTTGGTTGACATTGAGCGGGGCAGAGAAAAAACAGAGATTAACTGTGCCTTGAGCAAGCGGATGTTTGAAAAAGCCGGAATTAATGTAGATGTCAAGGTATCGCTGGATCGAAGAGCGGCTCTGGCCGGAGCGGATTTTATTATTACACAGTTAAGAATCGGCGGTCTGGAGGCAAGAGAAAAGGATGAGATGATCCCATTGAAATATGATCTCATCGGACAAGAGACCACAGGACCGGGAGGGTTTGCCAACGCGCTAAGGACCATCCCGGTCATGCTGGAGATCTGCCGGGACATTGAAGAACTATGCCCGGAAGCCTGGCTGATCAATTTTACCAATCCTTCCGGGATAGTAACGGAAGCAGTTCTGGGCCATTCAAAAGTGAAGTGTATAGGTCTATGCAATATAGCGCTCAATACTGAACAGATGCTGCAAAAGTATTTGAAGGTGGATAAATCAAGGCTACGCTGCGTATTTGTCGGGTTAAACCATTTAAGCATTGTCAAAAATGTCTATCTTGACGGTAAAGATATCCTGCCGGAACTGCTTACGCAAAATGTTGGCGGGAACAGTCTGGCGAGCAATATCCCGGATATCGATTTTCCTGAAGATTTCTTGTCTATGCTGGGCTACGTACCATCTTCCTATCTGCGCTATTTCTATTTTGAAGAACAGATGCTGCGAGAGGAAAAAGCAAGGATCGAAAAAGGCATCGGCTCTAGAGCCGCTGAAGTAATGAACATTGAGAAAAAACTGTTTGCGATATACAGAGATCAAGAAGTAAAGATAAAACCCGCGGAGCTTTCCAAACGTGGAGGAGCTTTATACTCGGAAGCGGCCATCTCAGTGATTGACAGTTTGCATAATAACAAACCAGAGCTGCATGTTGTTAACACTCTGAACCGGGGAGCGATCTCCGATTTACCCGCAGATTGTGTGGTTGAAACCAATTGCCTTGTTAACCGCGAAGGCGCCATTCCTCTGGTCAGTGGCGCACTGCCGGAGAATTTCCGGGGACTGGCGCAGCAGGTAAATGCATACGAGCAACTGACCATCAAAGCCGCCGTTACCGGTGACAGGGGGAAGGCGTTGATGGCGCTTATTAATAATCCGCTGACGCATGATGCCGCTGTGACCAGAGAGCTGCTTGATGAATTAATTGAGGCGCATGGGCGGTATCTGTCATACCTTGGCAAGGGGGGTAAAAAGTAATGGTTTACTTGGCCGGCGTTGATGGCGGCGCCACAAAAACTCACTGTGTAATTAGTGACGAACAAGGAAATATACTCTCAGAAGGGTTTTCAGGCGGGTCAAATTACCAAGTGATTGGCGAAGAAGCAGCGAAGCAAGCTTTAAGAAGCGCTCTGGAGGAAGCATTGCAAAAAACCGGGATCGCTTTCCATGACCTTGAATTGACCGTTCTTGGATTGGCTGGCGCCGACCTTGAACCGGATTTTGAAGTATTAAACAAAATATGTCTTGACCTCTTTGGCCATCAGCGCTTTAAAATATTAAATGATACATGGATAGGGATGAAAAGCGCAGAACCCGAATTCTGGGGGGTCACCGCCAACTGTGGCACAGGCGGAAGTTATGCAGGAAGGACAAAAGACGGTCGTGAAGTAATACTCAGAAATCTTAGTTATGAACTAGGCAATAGGGGGGGAGGTTTAGATATTACTGTTGAAGCGCTTCACTATGCTTTCAGATCGGAAGAAGGGACGGGAAGTAAAACACGGCTTGAAGCAGAAATTCCCCCTCTTTTTGGTTTCAAGAATCTAAGTGAAATGGTCAAACCTTTAATCGGGGGGAAAATAGATCATGACGGGATCAGACAACTCCCAAAACTGGTTTTTAAACTTGCCTCCGAAGGGGATACTGTCTGTCAAAATATTTTGACCGAATTAGGACAGGTAATGGGCGAAATAGCCGGTGGAATAGCCAAAAGGCTTGATCTTACGCTAATTGAGTTTCCAATGATTCTCATGGGGAGTGTTTTTCTTGATCGAAGCTGCCCGTTGCTTGTTGATGAGTTTACGACCACAATCCATAAAACTGCTCCCTACGCGAAAATAAAAATAACCAATCAACGACCTGTGCTGGGAGCTTTACAGCTTGCCCTTGAAGAATACGCTCATCAGCAGTAGACAGTAAAGGTTCTTGGAACATTAACCACAATTTGAAGTTAATCCAAGGCTCATGGGCGGTAGTTCCTTTCAAAGTCCGCAAAGAAAACAGAATAAGCAACAAGGCAGCTTACAATGCTGCCTATCGCGGTTTACCCCGTATTTTATTGGCCAACTAAAAATCGCAGAAGCTAATCAGGCATAAATTCTTTTATGTTTCATTACATTACCAAACTGGTCAACAGTTATTTCTAAACTATGCATAAAATCTCCTAAAGAAGCGAGTTTTGAAACACTCTCTAACCTCATAAAATTGGAAAGCATCTGGTTAAGCATTTCATAAACCCCATTTAATTCCTCTTCCCGTTGAGCAATTCTCTCCAGATCCTTCTCTCTTAACAGGCGAAAGTGTTCTTTTTCATCAACTAATCTTTGGATTTCTTCTAGTAATTTATCTTCTTTTTTCAGATCCCTCTCTACTGCTAACAGGTGTTCAATAAATCCTCGCAGATCTAATTGGGTTTTCTGTCGCTCTTCTAATTTACAGATACGTTCTTCTAAACCACGTACCGTTTCGGGGAGAAAAGAAATTTGTTGTAAGAAAGGATCAGCTCCAACCTGAGCTTCCATCTCAATCATAGATTTCCTCTCTTCGTCGGTAATAGGCTCTTTTTCGCTAATAAAGCTTAAAACCTCTTTCCCCATTTTTAAAAGATCATCTTCATTAAGACCCTGTTTATTCACTAACCGATAAAACCGTAATTTCAAAGCCGCTTCGGAAAATTCCCCTTCTAGCTGCTCTTGAAGTTCCTCACAAGCCTGATTTCTCGTATTGCCTAAAGCTTGGTGTTTACAAAACGTCTCTAAAATCTGCTGATCTAAATCTTTTTTATGCCTGACGCTTTCTTGAGTAGACTTCAGATTAGCAGTTGTCTTTTCTTGCATCAACCTATAATATTGATCGATCGTTAATTCCTTTGCCTTAAGTAGACGGCAAAACTGGCTGCGTAAAGCCCGCATTTCTCTCCCCAGACGAGTTGTTAACTCTTTTCTCTGCTGGGGATCCCACCATGAATTAAAGATAATTTCATTTTCTTCTTTGGTGTAACGAGGCTTGGTCTTTTTTACTAATTGGTTATTACTTTTCGCCAATACGGATGAAACATCTCTGATCATTATTCTCTACGCTCCTTAAATATAATTCCTTGTATCACTAAGTTCTTATAATATAATTGTGTGCCGAGATAAACTAAATTATGCTAGAAAATAAAAAAAATTCCCTTTACGGGAATAAAAATAATAACAACCGTATCAAACTAATCTTTTATTGCATTTATGGATTAGATCTAAGTTGATAAGTTTCTATCTCTCGATAGATCGGACCCTGGGGCGTTAGTTTACTTTCAATCAAAGCAAATTCCTCTACCAACATCCGACCATCAACCCCATTTGTTAGCGTCTTAGCTTCTACTACTGCAGAAGACGCTTTAACCCGTCCTAAAGTAAGATGGGGTGTAAAAGGTCTACCTGGCTTCGGAATACCCGTTTGACAGCAGGCCTCTGTCACCTGATTAGCCAGCAAAGTTAAAGCTGCTTTCCCCTCTTCTACTCCCAACCACAAGATCCGTGGCGCCGTCCAAGAAGGAAACACCCCTCCCCCTCCCAGCGAAATAAAAAAAATCCTGTTTTGGTCAGCTACTGATCTTAGCAATGGCGAGAGTCTTGAAATCTGACTTATGGGTTGTTCTCCCAAAAAAAAGAGGGTTAAATGGGCTTGACTACTGTTAACCCATTTTACCCCTGTTGCGTTAGGAGCAATAATCTTTACAAACTCTGCAATGATCTGTTGTAGCTGACAAGATAAGTTAACCGCCACAAACAACCTCATCTCTCTTCACTCCCAGTTTCTTCCCTATTTTCCACGCTAACCTGCGCTTGGTTAATCACTTTCCGTTCTAAAATAAACTTTCCATGAAGGCTGTAAACCCGGATTAGATCTACCGCTGCTAAATGGTATGCTCCTTCGCTCCGATCAAAACGAAGGAGAGCCACGCTATAAGGAAGATTACCATTGGCTAAACCTCTAACTCCCGCCGCCCCACTGGTACCGGCATTAACAAAAACAGTAGTTCCCTTTTCACTGACCTCCGGCTGATGATCATGTCCATATAAAACCACCGGAACCCTCTGTTCTACCTCGCTAGCTAATTTCACGTTATGAACTGCTAGGATATCAATTTTTTCTTTTGACTTTTCAAGATACTCCTGCAGCATCTGCGCTTCAATTTCCAACTGCTCATCCCCAACCATCAGAGTCCCAGGTGTATGGATCGCTGGATCTGCCCAGCCCATTATCGTAAGACCATTAATTTTATAGATTCTCTTCGTCATGACAATCACGTTTTTATATTTTTTTAGCCTGGAAACCACTTCCGGAGAGTCATGGTTTCCTGGGACAAACACATATTTGATCCCCAAGTTATTAATCTTTCTATTCAATTCGGTCTCAAGGGCAGTGCCATAATCTGTTAAATCCCCAGTATCAATAATCAGATTAACCCCAAAGCCATCAATTACTTTCTGAATAAAGTCGAGGGAGACCGGGTTATTATGAATATCGGAAACATGCAACACCTTAAGCTCCCCATCCACTTTAGCCAAAGGGGAAAGATGATCGACTTTCGAAAAAAGAGAGTCTAAATTTCCCGCGACCATTGATAGTTTTTCGCTGAATTCCGGAAGGCGGGTTAAACCTTGATCGATCAGGCTTAATACCCAAGGAGCAGTTTCTAAAGCCCCTTCATATCGGGGGTTATTAAAAGCTTGCTGATTAAAACTAATGAGCACTCCGCCCATAATCAAGAGTACTGATAAGACTCCCACTGCGCCCATTCTCCATAAACGCTGAAAACAGCGTCTGCCAAAAAGTAAAGCCGCTATTACCCCAGCTGCCCCCCCCACCAGGCATAGCTTAGCCAAAAATAAATAGAGACTTTCCCTTAACCTTATAATAAAACCGCTCATATAACGGTTGGTATCAGTAACCCCAAGCAACTCATGTTGGAGCAAAGCAAGATCGATTCGGTTAAGCGTAGCTGAGAGAACTACTGGCCAACGATGAGTATTAGCTTTGATCTCGCCTAAAGGCGGGATCACCAATCTAGTCTCGCCCGGCCACCCCCAATCAAAACTTAGTTGTAAGTCAAAAGGTCCGAAACCCGCTTTCATCTCCCCGAAGGCTGATAAAAAGAAGGTAAAAATTAAGACGGCAAAAATAAAAGACAGGGCTTTCTTTCGCGTTTGCCCTAGATATGCCGGGTTCAATTTCTTCTTTAATTTAGCTAGCATATTTTTGCACCCTGTCCTTTGTGTAACTTACTTTGATCAGGCCGTCTCCATTAATACCGTTCGAAACTCCTCACCCGAAATTTTCTCCTTGGAGAAGAGTAGATCTGCCACTCGCTTAAGGATCTCAATCTTATCCTTCATTATTCTTTTTACCCTTTCTTCCTGGTGAGCAAGGATTTGAGTAAAGACTTCATTTATTTTGTCTTTTGGCGTATACTCTTCGTCGATAATCCCCAAAGTCGAAAGGCCACTTTTTATAATCTGTCTCGTTAACTCCACGGCTTGTTCAAAATCATTACTTGCCCCAGTGCTTCTTCCACCGTAAATTGCCTCTTCGGCCATAGCCCCGCCCAAAAAGATCGCAATCTGGTCCTCTAAATACTCTTTGGTATATAGGTAGCGTTCATTTCTGCCACTCGGTCGCATGAATCCTAAAGCTTTCCCCCGCGAAGTAACTGTGAGATGACCAACAGAGTTAGGTCTAACCGTCTCGCTAATCAAAGCATGGCCAGCCTCATGGACAGCCACCCGCTGCAACTCTTCCCGGTGAGGTCTCCGTTCCAGTTTCTCCCCGAGAATCACCTTGTCAATGGCCTCCTCCAGTTCATCCTCGCCAATCTCTTTTTTTCCTATGCGGAAAGAAAGAATCGCCGCCTCATTAACTAGGGATTCGAGATGGGCTCCAGAAAAGCCAAAGGTATCCTCGGCAATCTTCTCCAAATTTACTTCCGAAGCTATTGGTTTGTTCTTAGTATGAATTTCCAGAATCTTCAATCTGCCTTCTTTCTCCGGCAGATCCACCCTGACCTGGCGATCAAACCTCCCCGGTCGTAACAACGCCTCATCCAGTAAGTCAGCACGGTTGGTCGCGCCAATCACCAAGATTTTACTGTCTTCTGCCGGTTTTATTCCGTCCATCTCTACTAATAACTGGTTTAAAGTTTGATCATACTCCAGGTGAGAAGTGTGTTTGCCTCTTTTCCCCCCTAAAACTTCCAACTCATCAAGGAAGATAATCGCATTTTTTTTCCCATGCTTTTTAGCCAATTTCCGAGCTCGGGAAAAAAGCTGTCTCACCCGCTGAGCGCCCACTCCGGCGTACATCTCAATAAATTCAGAACCAGAAGAAGCAAGAAAAATAGAATCGGTATAAGAAGCAGCAGCTTTAGCCATCAAAGTCTTCCCCGTCCCAGGGGGACCACTCAACAGAATCCCCTTCAGCGGTCTAATTCCCAGATCTTTAATCTTTTTCTCTTCTTTTAGAAAATTTAAGGCTTCCATTAACTCCCGTTTGGCCATTTCCTGACCGCCGATATCAGCAAAAGTTACTTGAGAAGCTAACCCTTGCTCTCCGGTATATTCCAAAGTCTCTAAATTTTTCTCCACACCCCGACCCTGGATATAAAAGCGGAACACTAAAAAGATCCCCCCCAGCAGTAGAAAGGGAGCCGGGTCCATACCAAGAGCAAGTAAATAAACAAATATTCCTGCTAATACACCGATAGTAACTTCTTTCCACATTAGCCCGTCCCCCCTTCCATAACAACCCCGTTATTGGAAGAATACCTGGGAACCACTTTAAAATAAGCATGGTTTTGTTTTTTTAGTTGTAT
Source organism: Firmicutes bacterium UBA5388 (assembly GCA_002409975.1). GTDB lineage: Bacteria > Bacillota > UBA4882 > UBA10575 > UBA10575 > UBA5388. The sequence continues at coordinate 2,350 of DHOO01000058.1, read as the reverse complement.
ATAAAGGAAATTATTACCAAGATAGACACGAAAATCTCCTGGACCGGCTTCATTCTGTAATGACTGGAGCATACTGTAGAGAGCGCTATATTTCCCAGTAATCTTTGCTTCTTCTAGAGCAAAACTTAGCTTATAATATACCTCTCCTAATTCTTCACTAGGTTGATTATCTACCAACACTTCAGTAACGTTTTTATGCTTCTTAGCCTGAACTTCGCGGATCAAAGGTTCTAGAGTCTCTTTTAAGTTATCCACTCGCTTGGTATTAAGTTTAACATGAATACTCAATTCCGATCCCTTTTCCCGTAGTTGAAAACTTTCAACTTCCGGAACAGCTTTTACCCATTTTTGTAACGGATTACGTCTGAATAACCTTTCTACTAAGATTCCTCCACCAAACAGGAGCCCGGTGGTGATTGAAAACACTAACACAACAATAAATATCCGTCTCAGGCTCCAGTATCTCCGGGACATCCCTTTATCTCCTTCCATAAATATTTAATATATTACAAATAGCTAATTGACATAAAAATTATAGCATATTTATCAAGATCTTTCGAGTTAAATCCGCAGGTAGATACTGGATCGCGCCGCTCTTAGCTTATCACTAGTCACTCGCAGTAAATGGCGCCCTTTGTAAGTAAGTGGAAGCTGAACCTTACCTTTTGCATCCCTCCCCAATTTGTTGCAAGGCTTTTCTGTGTTGCAGGGCTGATAATGTTTCTTTAATAAATAATAAGTGGTTTTGATCTTCGCTCAGATCAATACGAAGCGGTTGTTCTAATAAATTTTCTTCACGGTCAAAGTAAATACAGAGCACCGGACGAAAAGGCTGGTTATTAGTAACTCTAATTACTTTTCCGATTTCACCAGTATTCAATCTGACCAGTGAACCAATCGGATAAATGGCCATCGTAGAAATAAAGATCTTTAACAGTTGTGGATCATACAGTTTCTGATCGGAGACAATCAATTTAAGGGTCTCTTGCGGGGTAATCCGCTCTCGATAAGGGCGTTCGGAGATACAAGCATCATAAACATCAGCGATCGCCACAATTCGGGCTTTAAAGTTAATATTACTTCCTTGTAAACCTTTAGGATAACCTGTTCCATCGAATCTTTCGTGATGTTGACTAGCTACTGCCCTAACCTCTTTAGACATGTTTTTAGAGGATAAAAAATCCTCCCCATACAGAGGGTGATTTCTAACCTTCCGATATTCTAAAGGCGTTAACGTGCCGTTTTTATCCCAGGTCGTTATTGGAATCTTTAACATCCCAATATCATGCAAAAGAGCCGCTACTCCAAGGAGGTTTAGTTCCTCTTTCGAGTAACCTAACTTCTCTCCTATTAGAATCGCTAAGATACTCACGTTCACCGAATGCGAAAAAAGATAATTATCATAACTCTTTAGATGGGTTAAATTTAATAACAAACTAGAATCCATTTCAACCTGATCTAAAAGATCACCTACTAAACCCGAAATCGCCTGTTCCTCAAAGAGATGTTCTCCATAATTGGTCACAATATCCTCTACCGCCGCCACCGCATGATGATGAGTTTGAGCCATAACAGGAGCTAATATTTCTTCATCTTTCTCCTTGTTACTTTTCCGTGGTTCAGAGATATATACTTCATCAATATTAAAAGAAGCAATCCTTCTAATCATCTCTACCGTTAAGAGCGTATTTACCGGAATAAGGGTCACTCCGGTTCGAGAGATCAATACATCCTGGGCTAAAACCATACCGGGAATAAGCTTATCGACTTTAACCGCTTTCACCAGAACTCCTCCTATAACATTGTATCTTCTAAGGCAACATTAATCTGTAAAGCTCCCAACTTAGTTTGCAGAGGAATAATTAAGAATTGAGGACATTTGGTAGAGACTAAAACATCTTTCCCGATAAATAAGGCTGGTGGAGTTAGATTACAAAAAAACCCCTTATCCCCCAAGGCAGTAACGGCATTACCGATAATCATATTTCCTAATTCTCCAACTGCGCTTTTTGCTAATTCATCAAGGGAATCAGTAGATAACTCCATTAACATCTTTGAAGCTAAAGCAAGAGCAGTTTTTTCAGAGAGACAAAATATAACCTGCCCAGTTAGATCTCCTGTCACCCCAATTACGACATTAACTTCATCACCTTTAATCGGAGAAGAGGTCAATCCCAATTCTCCTTTAACCACTTCGGTCTCACCTATCGTTTTTATAACATTGAAAGCCGCGCCCACAAACGGATTAATAAATTCCGCCTTCAAAAAACCCCCTCCTTTTATTATCAATATAGGGCTAATTGCGTTGTTCCCAGATTCAACTATCCTACTTAGAAAATACATCTCGCAG
>DHOO01000133.1 GCA_002409975.1 Firmicutes bacterium UBA5388 | reverse complement strand
CCTTAACTAATTGCAGTGGAATCTGAGGCTGCTTCAATAATGGATAAAGTCAACCTTGTTAAAGATCAAGAAGACTATAAATTACCATTTAGGTATCGATATTTATCGGAAAACGGTATAGTAAAAATAATTGTTGTTAAGCAAAAGGAAATAATTTTTACTTTAAGAAGTGGAGTTGGTGCAGGAGAGACGCTAATTTACACACCGTCAGATGAAACAATATATAAAAACAACAATTATTTTACAGTAACGAAATGGAAGGATAATTGGTACTACGTGGAAGAACACTGAAAGATTATGGTCGTTGCCGCCACCGCATTCTGATTTATATTATCGTTATCCGGTAGTCACCCTCCTTAAATTGAGATGAATGTTGGGGAAATTGCATTATTGGTGGAAGGAGCCGTTGGCAGGCAGACTCTGCCCTCCTAAAGAAGAGCAGGGAAGCGGGACGGCCCCGCCGCGCCCCTCCCTCCAAGCCACCCCAAGGCATCCCCCCATCCGCTGAGGTCCCATACAGGATGTGGTGGGAGGGGCCGCTCTTGGGGGGAGGATGAGGAAGGCTTTCGACCTTGCCTGCCACGTCTGGGTAGTTTTGTTCAGCCCCCGGAATCATGGGATCAGCGGGTCGCCGTCCTGGCTCCGCTAAAGTTCCGGGCGCTTCTGCCTGATTTAATGCCCCCTTCGGCCCACCCGATGTTGGTCCTCCGAAGTCAATTCACCCATCCATTTCCCCCACAGGGGGCCATTCCCCGAAAGATGAAAGAAAGCCTCCGCCCGTTCCTAATGGTGGAATGAAGGTAATTTGCGTACTGCGAAAAAGTCAAGGCTGAACAGAGCTCGATTCGCTCGGCCTTGACTTTTCCTTGCAGCGCATTTTCTTATCGAATTAGGGTAAGGCGGCTGGAATAGGAAAGTCAGATTCCCCAGGGGAAGAAGGAATTTTATGTGGACTAGTAGAGAAGCTTTAGGGGCAATTTTTTAGGGGGTCAGACGCGAAAATATTTTGGATTGTTACAAAAAGGAAATTTGAAAACCCCCTACTTAGCAGGTCTGTATTAAAAAACCATGGTGCGTTTAGTGCCATATAGTTAACGCTAGGTGGTATGATTCGGAGTTAGGGCGTTTCATAAGCGAGGATCCGATGGCAGATCCGAATAGCCCGAATTTGTATGTGTATTGTGGAAACAACCCGCTGGTGAGGATTGATCCTACGGGTGAATCGTGGGATGATGTTAAAGAATGGGTTAGTAATGCTTGGGATACTGTAAAGAGTTGGTTTAGTGGTGGTGGTAACTCTGGTGGTTCATCAGGAGGCAGTACTAGTACTTCTGGTTCAGGAGATTTTTCCAGGGCCTCTTCTGGAACACCAAATCATACTCAAGACGGCGTAGGACAGTCATCCAAAACGGGGACACCTCCTGATCCGGAACCGGAGTTACCTAAGGACGGGCCAACTACACCAGAGTCCCCCATCCCAAAAGATAATTTTGACGAAATAATTGGGCATGTCCTAAATATAGAAGGTGGTTATGTTGATCATCCCGATGATAAAGGAGGACCAACAAACAGAGGTATAACATTTAATACGTTTAAGCGGGTTGCAAAAGAACATTTAGGAATCGACCCAACACTTGAAAACTTAAAAAATCTTTCTGTTGAACAAGCAAAAACGATATACAGAAAAATGTATTGGGAACCAATGGGTGGTTCTAAAATAAAGGATAAACAAGTTGCGCATATTATGTTCGATATGGCAGTTAATTCAGGTGTTAAAACTTCAGTAACAACTAGGCAAAAAACGTTAATAAAAATGGAAAAAACCCTTGTTCCTGATGGTATAATAGGTCCGAAGACCCTTAATGCAATAAATACTACGAATAGTGAAGATTTATTTAATAATTATAAAACAGCACGAATTAATTATTATAAGGCAATCAATAGATAAAAATCCGGCTCAAAAAGTATTCGAAAAAGGTTGGATGAATCGGGTAAATTCATTTATTTATAAAAATTGAAAGGGAGGATATAAAGTGAAAAAAGTCATATATTATATTTTGATTGGAATAATTATTATAATAGCTTTAATAGTTTTTGCAGCAAATTTAACTGAACAAGCTTCAAAAACAGGTGAACAAAAAGGTTTTGCTAACTTACACAATATAAATAAGAATGATACGGGTTTTGACGAATCTTCTTTACCATCTGCGGACGGAAAAAAACCAATAGATAACAATATCTCAGGTAGATGGGTATGGGAAAAAAATAGTGAAGTATATACATTTAGTGTTAATATTATAAAAGTAGATAATCATTATATGGGCACTTATTTTGCAGTAGCTGAAAGTGGGATGAAAATTGACGGTGATGTAGAAGATACGCCTTCATTCAAAATAGAAGATTTTGATAATAATGAAACTGTGGTTGATTTTGAAACATACTTTAGTGGTACAGTAGGTAAGGTTAAACTAAGATTAGAAAATGCTAAACTATATTGGGAGATTGTAGAAGAACCAAAAGGAGAGCACTATTGTCCTAAAGTCGCAGTATTAATACGTTTTACGGAGTAATGAAGACTCTGGCCTTGCCTGCCAACGTCTGGATAATTCTTGTCCAGCCCCTGGGGAACCATTTAACTCTTGCGGGTCGCCGTCCTGCCTTCGTTAGAGTCCCGGGGGCTTCTGTCTGAATAAATGCTCCCTTCGTCCCGCCCGATGTCTCCTGGCTTCCCGCCTACTCATAACCTGGACCTAATGGGTTCATTGTATAATTAATTGCCCAGTTCTAAAAAAATAGATGACTCACGTCAATCCTTCTGTTAAAGTTTTAAGTGACAACAAAAAACGAACAGGAGTGAATGGAACATGAGTCACCTAAATAGTACCACAAAGCAAAGGAAATTTAAACACTTAACCGAAATAGAAAGATACCAAATTGAAATATTACTTAAGGAAAAGCAGCAATCCAGGGCAAAAAGGACCCTTATCGGTCGAGTGGACAGTGAAACCGGCGAGATAGTCCCCACAGACGGCAGAGGTCGAAAAAATAAAGAAGTGTCTGAGACTGCAAAAAGAGGTCCCGTCCCATCGGTTCAAACCTCAAGATTTTTCTACGGAGCAACTTATCTGCTGGATGTTATCGGCGAAAAGCTCGGTATTACCGAAGATTTAAAACAATGCTTTCCAAGCATTTATCGCCAGACACTTTCGATTGTGTACTACCTGATCTTGGAGGACAAAAACCCCCTTTATTGTTTTGAAAAATGGAGTAGCTTACATAAGCATCCTTATGGTAAGAACATCACCTCGCAGCGAAGCAGCGAAATCTTTGCATCCATCACCGAAGAAGCAAAGAACAAGTTCTTCCGACTGCAAGGGAAAAGGCGGATGGAAAAGGAGTTTTGGGCATACGATATCACTTTCATTTCCAGCTATTCTGAGCATCTACGCCAAGTGCAATACGGCAGAAATAAAGAGGGCGATTCATTGCCTCAACTTCTTGGCATTGGTGTTTGGTGAAATCTCCAACCTTCCGTTTTATTACCGCAAATTGGCTGGGAACATCTCTGATTCTAAGACCATCAAAAATTTGCTTGTCGATTTAGACCTTCTAGGCTTTTCCAAAGTGAAGCTGGTCATGGACAGAGGTTTCTATAGTGAAGACAATATCAATGCCCTTTTTAAAGAACATTTAAAATTCCTGTTCTCCGCAAAGATGTCCCTTGCCTTCATCAGACAAGAACTGGACACTATCTACGACGAGTTTCGCACATTTGAACACTACAGTGAGAAATATGAGCTATATTACCATACAATACAAACAAAGTGGCATTATACGCAGTAGCGCTCATATAAAGGGGACACCCTCTCGGAGCCTAGACGTATCTATATCCACTATTATTACAACATTGATAAAGCTGCTGAGGACGAAAAAGCCTTTGACCGAAAGTTAATTGCACTGCGTCACGAACTGGAATCAGGCAAAAGCTTCCCGGAACATGAAAACCTCTACAAAAAGTACTTCAAGACGAAAAATACACCTAAGCGGGGTACTGCGGTCACCGTCAACGAAGAAGCAGTCGCCAAAGCTAAACGCTATTTGGGTTTCTTTGCCCTGCTGACCAATGAGACGATGGATGCCATTACTGCACTTGAACTCTACCGCAATAAGGATGTGGTTGAAAAGGCATTCGGCAATCTTAAGGAACGCCTTAACATGCGCTGCACATTGGTTTCCTCGGAGCAAAGCCTTGATGGTAAACTATTTGTAGAGTTTGTAGCCCTCATTTATCTTTCCTACATTAAAAAGCAGATGCAGGAGACGGAGTTGTTCAAAAATTATACTTTACAGAGCGCACTTGATAAACTTGACGTCATCGAATGTTTTGAAGCGCCTGGCCAGAAACTTCGTGTTGGTGAGCTTCTTGAGAAACAGAAGGAAATCTATATCAACTTGGGAGCTACCCCGCCTTCCTAGTTATGAGTTGGCGGGAATCCAGGATGTCTATCCTCCGAAAGTTGATTCACTCGTTACATTTCCCCCTACGGGGGGCCATTCCTGAAATGACGAAAAGAAAGCGGCAGGTAAAAAAATTAGGCCGTCCCTGGTTTTTTGATTGTAACGCGAGGACTGCGGTAAATTCAAGGCTAGAACAACGCTTGCTTTGCTCGGCCTAGACTTTCCCCGGCCCGCATTTTCTCATCCAAATTCAGGTAAGGCGGCTGGAATAGGAAAGTGAAGGTTTTCTGCGATAGAAGAAATTTTATGCCACGGGTAGAAAATCTTTAAAAAGAGCATTAGGGGCGATTTTCATAAGCCGTTAATCGCGAAAAATATTTTGGATTGTTACTAACTGGTAATTGCGAAACCCATTATTTAGCAGGTCTTTCTTTAAAAACTCTGGCGTGTCTAGTGCCATCTAGTTAACGCTCGGTGGTATGACAGTGAGTTAGGACGGTTTATTTCCGAAGATCCGGTTGGGGATCCGAATAACCCGAATTTTTACGTATATGCTGCCAATAATCCTTTGGTTTATATTGACCCAACAGGATGTTGGAACGAGGATTCCAAGTGGTATAAGCCATGGACGTGGTTTAACAAATCTGATGATGGTGAAAGCGGAGGAGGTTCTCCTTCTGGCTCTCCCTCAAGTTCGGGAAGCCCATCAGTAAGTCCATCTAAGCCTGTAGTTAATCCTGATGAACCTAAAAAAGATTCAACTGAATCAGAAAAACCTAAAGAGTTATTAATTGAAGTGGTTGATCTTGTTGGAAGAACATCACCGGTTGTAATGAGATTGGTTAGCTTTACGATTGAGGATAAATTTAAAGCTATGGCAAAGGAAGTGAAAGACGCTCTGATACCTTTTAGATTGGATGATGGATTTAGGAGTACTACTAAACAGAGTCATTTTTACCGAATAAGACATTCAGATAATTCGGAGGATAGGGAGGATCTTAAAAAACATGGAATAAAACAGGGAGTTAACAAGCCGGGAAATAGTTTTCATGAGGCGGGGCTAGCCTTTGATGTTGACACAACCATTTTGACCGAGGATCAACAGACAAAACTTACAAAAATCGCAAACAAGCATGGATTTTATCAAATAATTTCTAATGAGCCATGGCACTTTGGTTATGTAGGCGAAAAGCCTCCCAATACCGCCCTTTCTGAGCCTGCATTGAGAGAACCTGTTGCTAAATCTCTTGGTTTGAACAGTTTGGGATCAAATGGTGGAAGCACACCAGAAAGCATATATAGATCAAGGATATCCAACATATAAATGTCAATATGGCAATGATTTATAATGTAAGGAGGGAATAAAGTTGCAAAGACACGTTATTTTTCTTATCATAGTGATTTTATTTGGTGTAGCCTTTATAGTTTATTCAAAAGGCGATGATACAGAAGCAATAAAATATATTGATCTTGTTCGGGCTAGGTCAATAGAAATGAATGAATATGATAAGCATGATCCGGAATTAGAGAAATACACAAAAGAAGGAATTTTACTCGAATCTAGTTTTAACGATCTAAAAGTGTATTTGAGCTATGTAGAAGAAGGATGCTATTTAACAATTATATGGGGTAATTTGAAAAAAGAGATTAAAATGGAAGAGGGTTTTAGCTATTTAAAATGGCGCCCTAATCACCCAAGCTTTATTTATTCCCAGTTTTTGTATGATAGTGGGGGAGACTTTGGAGAGTGTTCGTTGCACTATGTTACTGTAAGCGCTTCAAAAAAAGCAATAACACTCGAAGACAAAGTAATCAGTCCAAGGCAAGCAGATACCGATTTGGCATGGTCAAACGACGGTAGGTATTATGTTTATTCCGAGTATTCTAGTTTAAGAATTAAGGATTTTGAAACAGGAAAGGTTTGGGCAAGTAAATTAATTTTACTAGATACCAAGAAAGGGAAAGTAGAAATTAAGGAGAAACAACCAAGAGAATTAGGAGGATTTTACTGGACAGATCAGGATAAGAGGATACGATTTTTATGGAAAAGCCATCCAAACAGAGATTCTCCGGACGGTTATGTGGAAATCGATGTTGAACAAATTGGTCTTTAAGAAAACTTACGATAAGGATAGTTTCCTTAAAGCATGAAACTGAATCAAGGGTCGCTCGACATAAGAAAGTTTATCCGATTCCGCGAAAGAGAAAAGGGAGGAGTAGCGGAATCCGATAAACTTCTCTTATGTCGCCTGTCCGGAAAGAGGGAGGTAAGATTGCGGCCAGGACCGCCTACACATCGCCCGGCGTCGGCATCCTGCCTGACCGTCGTCCATGACGGTCCACCGGGCTGAAGTCCACCCTGCCCACCCGGAGTCGAATTGATAAGAAAGCCCCCCGTCTGTCCCTCAAGGGACGCCCAAGAAAACATAAGCCCGGAAAAGTAGCGTGAATACCGTATCTTTTCCGGGCTTTTATCTACCCTATAGGCTTCCCTTGAGGCAGACGGGTGAATACTCAAACTGCGATTACCTCGGGTGGGCGGGGAGACTGAGCGCGTCAGATAATAAGGGCAAAAGCTCTCGATCTTATATTCTGGAAAGTATATATGGTATAGGAGAGGAGAAAATAATAGAATCCGAATCAATTTCACATAAGTTATTAACTGGAAGTATGTGTAATTATAGATACGTCTTATTTTGAAAGGAGGTGGTCCTGTGGACAATTGTGAGAAAATACCCAATAGGTTAATCAAGGAGAAATCTCCCTATCTGCTGCAACACGCATATAATCCGGTAGACTGGTATCCGTGGGGAGAGGAAGCCTTTGAGAAAGCAAGGCGGGAAGATAAGCCTGTTTTCCTATCTATTGGGTATAGCTGACTTGTCTACGATGATGAACCTGTCACTGGTGTCATGTGATGGAGAAAGAATCGTTTGAGGATCAAGAGGTAGCCACTTTACTTAATGAGATTTTTATTGCGATTAAGGTCGACCGCGAAGAGCGACCTGATCTGGATGGCATTTATATGTCTGTTTGTCAGGCGATGACCGGAAGTGGCGGTTGGCCGCTCACGGTGCTGATGACTCCCGACCAGAAGCCTTTTTTTGCCGGGACTTACTTTCCGAAAAAAAGTAGTTTCGGGCGGATTGGGCTCATGGAGTTAGCGAAGAAGATTAAAGTTTTATGGGAGACCCGTCGCGAAGAGCTTCTTAGAATGGCGGAGAAGAACCTTGCTGTTTTAAAAGCGGAAACTGTGATTGTTCCGGGCAAAGAATTAGGAGTTGAAACTCTTGAGCGCGCCTTTCAACAATTAACGGAGTGGTATGATGAGCAAGAGGGGGGCTTTGGTTATGCGCCTAAGTTTCCTACGCCCCATAATCTATGTTTTTTAATGCGTTATTGGAAACGTACCGGGCAGCAAACAGCGTGGCGGATGGTGGAAAGAACACTTACGGCAATGCGTTATGGGGGAATTTACGATCAGATTGGTTTTGGTTTTCATCGCTACTCCACAGATAACCGCTGGTTCTTGCCGCATTTTGAAAAGATGCTCTACGATCAAGCGTTGTTAGTTACCGCTTATCTTGAGGCTTATCAAATTAGCGGCTCAGCCCTATATCGTCAAACAGTGGAAGAGGTTTTTACTTATCTTGTAACTGTAATGAGAGATGAAAACGGCGGATTTTACACGGCCGAAGATGCTGACAGCGAGGGGGTAGAGGGCAAGTTTTATTTATGGAGTCGGCAAGAAATATTAGAGGCGCTTTCCCCCGAAGAGGGAAGACTGGTTTGCTCCTATTTCAATGTAGATGAAAATGGTAACTACCAAGCAGAGACTTCTAGGGAAAAGATAGGCGATAATATCCTTTTTCTTACCGGAGAGCTAGCCGGGACCGCTGAGCAGTTGAAGATGGATTTAGAAACGGCAAAGCAATTATTAAAGTCGGCAAGGAAAAAGCTTTTTTCCTTGCGGGAGAAGAGGGTTCATCCTCATAAAGACGATAAAATCTTAACCGATTGGAATGGGTTACTCCTTGCCGCTCTAGCCAAAGGAGGTCGTATTTTAAAAGAGCAACGCTGGACAGAAGTAGCGGAACAAGCGGCTAATTTTATTTTGACGAAGATGCAAAATCCACAGGGGGGCCTTTGGCATCGTTACCGGGAAGGAGAAGCGGCGATTCCCGCTTTTCTTGAGGACTATGCTTTTTTGATTTGGGGGCTATTGGAACTTTATGAGACTACTTTTAAAACAAAATATTTGGTTGCTGCTTTGGATTTTAATGCTTTTCTTCTACAGTACTTTTTAGATACGGAGCAGGGGGGCTTCTTTCAGCTCTCAGCTCAAAGTAGAGAAGGACTAATCAGAAAAAAAGAGGTTTATGATGGTGCTCTTCCTTCCGGTAATTCAGTGGCAATGTTGAATTTGGTCCGTTTAGCCAGGATCACCGGGAACAGCTCATTATTGGAAGAAGCGCAAAGAATAGTGACGGGCTTCGCCAATGTTATTCTGGCTTCACCTGCTAATTATACCCAATTGCTGTCGGCTTTAGATTTTGCGCTAGGACCTTCTCAGGAGATTGTGATCGTCGGGCGAAGAGGAGAAGAGACTACCGAAAAAATGTTAACGGTAGTAGAAGAAAGCTTTATTCCTAATAAAATTGTGCTTTTCCGTCCGCTGACAAAAGAGGCCCCTAAGATTACTGAAGTAGCGCCTTTTACTAAAGAATTGACGGCGATTAAGGGGAGAGCGACCGCCCATGTTTGCCAGAATTACCAGTGTGGTTTCCCCACTACCGATGTAAAAAAGTTCCTTCAGTTACTGAAGGGTAGGAAGTCATCTACGTCAACTTCCACTTGACCCAAACAAATATATTAAAATAAAGGTTGACGTTGATTGACAAGCATCGGAGGCATTTACTAAGTAGTCGCTCACGCTGG
>DHOO01000052.1 GCA_002409975.1 Firmicutes bacterium UBA5388 | reverse complement strand
GCTAGTGGACTCTTTTTTCCTCAGCTCGGCCAACTCTGCCCTGATTTCTTCCTGGACCATCATTTCGTTTTCAAAGGCAGCGTTTATCGCATCGGCATGCTGCTCTCTGAAATTTATGCTTTCCCGAACCTGTTCCACCAGACCGATAAAATTACTGCTACCGGCACGATCGCCCACTGTATATGTTCGAAATTTGGTTACCAGGATTAATCCTTAATAATAGAAAGCTCATGGAAATATAGGAATCTTGTCATGAGCTAAAATGATATTACTTCTGCATTATTCTTTGTAAGAATCAAATTCCCCTCTAAGGAACTTTTCCAGAAGTACTTTCCTCTCCTCTTTATCGTCTGACATTAACTTTCGTGCTAACGAAACTTTAGAGGTTAGCTCACTAATACTCCGTGGGTCCCTTATATATCCTGTGTTATGAAGTATTCCAGTTATTGCAGTACTACGGTTAACTGGGTTTTCGCTGTTAATATAAATCTCCTTCAGAAAACCCAGAACATCTTCATCGGGAGGCAGATTGGATAGCTTTGCTACTGTCTTAATATCATCCTTATCAGCTTTATAGCGAGACTTAAATATTTTCAAGTATCGAGTATCCTTTGTCGCTCTATATAAGGCATCCGCAACGTCTAGACTCCCCGTCTTCCTAAGCATTCTTTTAAGGGCACCAATACCATCATAGTTCCTTAATTTAGGGAGAAACTGTGCCAGTTGAGTGTCTTTGTTTTTATGAAAAGTTTCCCATATTATTTTCTCAACCTCATCCCGCTCCCAGTCATATATCTGCTCCATTATAAGCGGATAATAGCCGTCCTTCCTTTCGTAACCAGTGGCGTTAACTCCTTCAATTAAATACTTGTATGCCCTGCTATGTTCCATTTGTAGACACCTCTATAAAATTAGTAATAAAGCCCTCGCGCAGTCTCCTAAAGATAATATCAGATTCCACCCCATCATACATTGGTCCGATGTAGCCCATCGGACCAATGTATGTTACATCACCTGTAGCACCGTTGGCATACTGAGCTGACAAAGCTTCCCAGATTGGCCGTTGGCTAAGGGGAGAATTGGATTCCCATTCGGGATATATTCCTCCTAAGCCTTTCCAGTTATCGAATACTTGACCACCTGGTGTTTGCTCAAGTATTGTGCCGTTGATGGATTTCACATATTGTGCGGCTTTGTCCTTAGCCCCACTCCAGAAAACCGCGCCATTCTCTGGCGATGACGTGTCGAAATATGATGCCATTTTCATAGACACCAAGCGTATCCCTCCCTTCAGTGCAGGGATTGTTATTGCCACTTTCTAACACGGGGACAATCATATGAAATTTGAATAATAAAAAGCCCAAACGAATAGAGGCGTATGAATCACTGTTAAACACCTATTAAACGATTGGACTTAACAAAACGTTTACTAAATAACCGATTGATTTGGGGGGTATACGCGTCCTTGTTACTGGACACAGACCCCATCGTTACAATGCATTTATAATTGCTAGCTCAATTTGATCTTGGATATGATGAGAAAAGAGAGGTCACGTTGCACTGGAAGTATAAGGTTCCTATGGTGCTGCACCATGTACAGGGCAGGAATACCTCATTCACTGGGAAAACTAAGCATTATAAAATGGGTCTAATCCATCTGTTACACTTTGAGCAAAAGCAGTATCCAGCGAAATAATATCTAGTAATCTTCCTCTTAAGTATGGCCAGCATAGCTCTCCTATTTTAGGAATCACAATTTGCTTATCTCTATTGGTTTTTAGTACAAGCAAAAAACTACCTTCTTCCCCTCTAACCATCCACAGCAGATATGCAGTTCTAACAGTTTTCTCTTCAGCAAAATGACGCTTAAGGTTTTCAATCATATCTAAAGGGTAATCTTTAGGAAGACCAATCTTTACGCGTGAACCTTTCTCCAAACTCACAAATTGTTGATGAAGAGCGCGGATTGTCTCTGCATGAAGAAGAACATTATCTCCAAGAGGATTTATTACATCCCGTGTATACTGAAAGGTTCCTGAGAACTATCTCTCTACAATCTTTGTATGTCAATATGAGTGCTTTCTGTCTCTCTACATTTTTCCATTTTTTCAGCTCTATCCAATCAGTGAATCCCATTAAGTATTTATCACCTTCATTATTGCTAATGTGTGCTAATGAAATTATGGTTTTTTTTCTAATTATTTCTTTTAGGACGCTATCATCTAGATCAACTAAAGCAGGGATAAGAAATTTTGCATTGTACAAGGCTTTTACAAACTGCCACTTCTTTGAACTGTTCTCTTTCATAACCTTAATAGCGTTAAGTAAAGCTGGGTTAGTTATTGGTTTATTTACATCCATTGTAATACTCCTTTGGGTGATATATACCATCAGCGAATTTCCTTACAAAACCCTTCGCGGGGAAATCTGGGTATTCAAATTCCCATAAGCAACCGCATACATTGCACTTATACCACTTTGACGCAAACCACTCTATTTTGGTGGAAGCTCCTTTTCCTACATAAAATGGCGCCTCCACTGGATTATCTTTAAAAATGCCTCGCTTAACTTGATCTTCAAAAAATGCTTTAAGTTCTTTAAAAAGATTAATTGAGTTAATCTCACTGCCTACCCTCTCATCGCAATCGCATTTTACGGTATAAACCAACTTGAATCCACCTCCGGTATATAAATCTGACTACCACCACCAAGTAGTTTCCCTACCCCTCCGAAAATTATTTGAGGTGCTGCAGTTCCCTGATAAATAACAGTTCCTTTTGGGACCACAACCTGTGTCACAAACTCTGCAGTATTACCCCACTCGGGATTTAGAGCTAAATCTATTTGCGATTGAAGTCCGCCACGTTGTGGTGTAGCCGACAAAAATCTTCCTATTTTCTCTGCTTCCCCGCCGTATACTCTATAAAAAATAGTATCTTCAGTTAATGTAGTCTCCGTATAGGTTGCGCCTGAAAATGTATTAGCTACATCTTCTTTTAACGGGCCGGGATTTACAGGCGAGTACGTTCTAGTCCTTACTCTTGACGCATGAAAGCCACTCAAGTTATAAGCTTCATCT
>DHOO01000055.1:3450-5397 GCA_002409975.1 Firmicutes bacterium UBA5388 | reverse complement strand
GCTTGTCACCCACCCTAGCTTTGATTTTCATCACTTCGTTGCCCTAGCGGTAGCTAGAGTGGGGGACTACCTTGAAATACAGTATTCGTATCCCTACAAAGATATTGTATGGCTGTTCGTCCCGTCACAACGGCGACCGGAAGACCCCCCGGCGGTTGTAAACGCTGCCCGGCAAAATAAAGGTTGGCAATCTTCTCAGAAGTGCTGGGGTAGATTGAAGGCTTATCGCCTTTCCCCACAACTGTCATCCATGAACCTTTGTAGGTACCGCAATAGCGTTCATAGGTTAGTGGCGTTGCCACATCCCAGACCGCTACCTTATCTTTGATTTGTGGCAATTTAGCCGCTAATCTTTCAATAATTGTCTCTGCCAGTTGCTTTTTATCTTGCTCGTATGTACCTTTGGTTTTAGCGTTTTTCCAATAATCATAGGTATCCCCCATCAATCCCATCGTCGCTGAGGTGCAACCCTTAGGAGCATAACCCTTATATGTGGCATAATTATTTACACTTAGGGAATTTACTTGCTCACCGGCATAAAAGAAAGGGGGATCAAATGTAAACAGCATATTCTCAGGTAAATCCGATAAATCAGCTTCAATACCCAAACAAACAAAGGTGTTCATCACTGGTTTGGTATTGGTGCGCATCTTCTCCATCCATGGTTCGTGCAAGGGCTGGTCAAACAAATGATCAATAGCGCTTAAGGTATCAATGGTTACCACTACCGCATCGGCCAATATCTCTTCATCACTTATCTCAACACCAACAGCTCTTCCCTTTTTAACTAACACCTTTTGCACACGTTTGTTATATTCGATCTCGCCGCCTAAATCTTCATAATGTTTTGCCATACGATGAGCCATGCTTAAGGAACCACCCTCCGGATAACCGCCATCGCCCGCTGCGAGGGTAGCAAGGGTGAACATTAAGGACATAGCATTGTAGTCACTACCAACAACCGTTTTTAATATTTCTCTGATCCCCGGGTGTTGGAAACCTTCAGCATACTCCCGAGCAGACATCTTTGACAGCGCGGGAATCCGAGGGAGCATTGGAAGCATTTTAAACAGCATTGATATGGGCATCTTATGTTGCTCTTTAACCTTAACTCCTTTGAGATCCATTATTGGCATTGACATCTTAGTAAACTTTCTAATATCTTGGCACAGTACCTGAATTGCTTTTTTATCGCTGGGGGAGATTGAAAGGAAATGCTTTTCCAGCCGGTCTAGATCACGATATAAGCAAACATTTTCTCCCCCGTCCATATAAGTATAGAATGGGTCACGATTATGTACGGGAACTTCATCGGACAATGCGCCCAAATTACACCATTCCTCATATAGAGGCTGATCTTTTCCGGAGCCGGTTAACCAATACATAGCGCCCTCAAAAAAATAACCTTTCCGTTTCCAGCTTGTGCTATTTCCCCCTGGGATCGAATGCATCTCATAGATTGTGACCTCAAATCCGCTTTGCCTGGCATAGATTCCTGCCGCTAATCCGGCAATACCTGCTCCGACAATAACAACTTTCTTCATTATCTGTTCTCCCTCACTCCCATTAATATTGATAATACCTAATCCAATTCGTAATGACAGTTAAGCTTGGATCCGTCCCACCAATTCACTGGTTCTACCTTGTTGATCCGCATACTTCACTAAAATATAGGGCGCCTGCGCCCGGTACCAGAAATAATATTTATGCTTGGCAGCGAAAGCACCGACCATCCCGGAGATTCCCATCTCCAGTTGATAGCAATCGTACTCCCCCGCCGGAACCGACAGGGTTTCCCTACCAATCTCCTTTACATACATGGCAAAGGATCCCACCGGACTGCCGCCCCTCCCGTCCATCACCAGATAAAACTGGATCCGATCTTGCTGACCAAAAGGATAGGCCTGAAAAAGGTTACTCAACATGTTGATATCAAAATAATCGCCT
>DHOO01000055.1:3050-3264 GCA_002409975.1 Firmicutes bacterium UBA5388 | reverse complement strand
ATAATCGCCTTTTAGCTTTATGGTCTTACTTAACTTACGCTCCGGGATTAGGAAAGTCGCGGTATCATTTTGATACTCTACCGTAGTAATCTGTTTTTGTTCCTTATCTAAGACCTGAACAGAGATGGGTCGCCAATCCTCGGCCCGGGCTGTGATCACAGTCTTTTCATCCTTAGTATCGTTCTCCTCAACAATCCTGTACCTACTCTGGTTG
>DHOO01000055.1:0-2812 GCA_002409975.1 Firmicutes bacterium UBA5388 | reverse complement strand
ACCCAGGACCGATAAATCAACCAGGCGGGATCAACTTGAATCAACCCAAATAGTGGTTTTTCTCTATTGCCCCCACTCACCGTCTTGTTAATAGCAAGCGGCGGCTTAGTAGGTTCTTGAAATAACCGCAACAGAATCTCGGCATCAGGCAACGGCATCCCTTCACCGCCTTGCATTTTGATGACTGCTAAGCCTTGAATCAATGAAAAGTAAGCAGTGACCATCGCCATCGGATCACCGGCGACAATTTGACCCGTTTTTTGCCCGGCAAGTACCAACGGTATTAAATACTCTTGATAGAGAGGCGCCTTTTCTGCGGTCAGATCCTTGACTGCCGGGGGCGTGGAATCGGAAGTAAAGGCTTGGATAATCATTAAAAAGTAAAAGGGTCCTTCCCCTTCAAAAGCCCCGGAAAGAATGGTCTCCGACATTAGGCGGATCCGCTCCAAAGGATCACCCGCGGATTGAGCGGCATAAGCGATGGTTCCTAATGAGACCTCAAAAGCCCTCGCCACTAACTCGGTAAAGATTTCGTCCTTGGATTTAAAATAATGATAAACCAATCCATGGCTCATCCCAGCCTTGCGTGCGATATCCGAGATTTTAGTGGCAACAAACCCTTTGCACGCAAACACCCCTAAAGCCGCCTGCAAAATCTCTTCTCGGCGTTCATCTCGTAGTTGTTGGTTTCGATCTTCTTTATTCATCGTCATATTTTGTCCAGCTCCATTGTTTGATTGACTAGTCAGTCAATATTATTGTAAACCGGTTTGGTGATCATGTCAATTACTTTTCCTGATAATGTCAACATCTACTCAGTTCCTGACTTGCGAGACAAGACTCTTGGTCTATAAGAAATTACATAATTCAATTATTTAAGATTTAACCACTTTAGGTGATTATGCATTTTCCTCAAACAAGCAAAACCCCTTATTAATGAGGGGTTTTGCTTGTTCCTCTGCAATTTATATCAAGATTCATTATCTACTAATACCGCCTTAACTTCCCTATTTTTCGTTATCGAAGTCGTCTATGCTAGACATAAAATATCAATTTGTCTGCTCAAAAGCAGCTTTTGTATATCCTTTTATATCTCCAGGCGTAAGCATACTGAATTTCTTTTTCACTGCGGCAAAAAACTCTCCAATCAACTCTTTAGTTATTATACGATCTGAATGTTCATCCACTGATAACCCTTCTCTAGTATGCAGCCAAGGCCTTTCCAAATGCGTAATCTTTTCTAATGTTTTTCCGCTATAACAACAAAAGTTTTTAATAATGCTGTCCAATATGGCTTTTTCAGAGGTTGTAAAGACCGATTCATCAAAATCTTCAACTTTTTCTATCGGATCAAAGCGATAGGATGAATATCTGTTATACACATCCCGATAAACCGGTCCATGAACCCATGCCTCACAGTCCTCGTCAAAAAGGAACCGTCCTTCAAATGCATAATAAAAGCCCTGGACATAATATAATACCTTTTGTAGGGCCAATGGAGTGATATCCTCGCATTTATACAGCAGATATTGGATTATTAAATCCAGTTTTGACTCTTTGAGGTTTTCTTCTCCAAGCAACTCCCCTACTTTTCGCTTACTTTTTATATAGGCCAGCGGAGATTTAAGATTATCCTTATTTTCTTCCAGTAAAGCCCGATAATATTCAGGATCATCATAAATCCTTTGAAGAACATCTGAATACTGTTTTGTGGGCATATCTCCGTCACAATATCTCGAAAAAGTCATTTCTCCCCAACCTAAAAGCAAGGAAAATGGACGTTTTCCGATATTGTATTTTTGCGGAATTTCTAATATTTTTTCCAACGGAATAATATCATTCTTTTGACGGTAAGCATCATACAAAGCCTTTAGATTTTCGTCCTCAATATCAGCTACATAGACTTCACTCCCACATTCCGTACAAATGGCTTTCTTTCCGGTGTACTCATATTCTTCGCCTTTAAGTTTTCCCTTCATCAATACAGGTTGTATTGAGTATTCAACATCACCCCTGCATTCCTCACAAAACGTCTTATATCTATTCATTAAAGCGCCCTCCTTTCATTTAGGATTGATCATCTGAAAAGATAATTAATCGCCTTGTTACGCTTATGAAAAGATATGACAACCACCCGTTTTCCACTATCACTGTCAATAAGGTTAAATTTAGTATAAATATCAACTAACTACTCGATACCATCGAAATTAAACAATGAATGACAGAAATCCTCCGGATTAATTTTTTGTAGTATCTCCTTCTGCCGCCTATTACTAAGATTATATTCATTTATAAAATCTACGTTTTCTCGCCTATTTTCATTCTTAGATATAATAAACCTATTTTCTCGAATACAATCTTGTATTGTTGCTAAAACCATTGCAATCTGCTCCCAAGTATAGTTACGATTGTAATGCCGATTCATCGCATCACCTCTTCATGATGCAATGATACTTTATTATATGATCATTGTCAAGTATTTATGCATCATTTGATGCTTCTTTTTAAATTAAATGTCCTTTTTCCTGTTATTGTTTTACCAAATACTTTATCCAAAAAAGGCTTTGCCATTTCTTCCGGAACCACAGGGAGCACGGCTGGATAGTGATAACAAAGCACATTGGAAAGAGGAGCTGAAATATTCTTAAAAAAGGACCTCTTTCCTTAGTTTCCTTGTCTTTCCTTTATGAGATCCCTTATTTCCGTTAACAACTGTTCTTCCTTGGATGTTTTGGGTGGTGGCGGCGATTCCTCCATCGGTTCCTTTTTCTTCTGAAATTTATTGAAAAAACGAAGTACAATAAAGATACTA
>DHOO01000132.1:19957-35203 GCA_002409975.1 Firmicutes bacterium UBA5388 | reverse complement strand
TGTATTGGGACCTTTTAAAAAGGATACAACGCAAAAAGCTTATTTAAAAGAATCGACCAGTTTTTATTTTTAAAAAAGTTTACAGTGCTTATTCTTTGATCCCTAACTCATCCTTGACCAGTTTAATAAAAGCGAGCACAGATTTTTTGGCGCTTTCGGGTAAATCGGTCATGGGATCGTCGGTTCGATGGGCGGCGACAATTTCCATGGGATTTCGTATATCCGTTCGGTCTAGAAGGAAATCAATGGAAACATTAAATAAATCAGCGATCTTGCTCAGAGTTTTCTGGTCTGGAAACCGCTCATTATTCTCGTAATTACTGATGGTTTTCTGGGTTAAATCCAATTTAAAGGCTAAATCTTTCTGATATAAACCTTGTTCTTCTCGTAAAGACCTAAGTCTTGTTCCAAAAGACAATCTTTCTCACCACCATTTTCATCTTATAGTACAATGCTTACAAAAAGTTTTGTTTCCCAGCAGCACTAAGCTGGAGTTATTTATACATCTATTCCTTTAATCGTATATTTTAAGGTAAAAGTTAATAGTAATTTTAAAGAGAGCTGAACTAAATTTTCCCAACTTCTTTCATTAACTAGTTTTTTATACTATAATTTAAAAGATATGAAAAAGTTGAAGCTAAAAGCTTCTAGAGAAAGGAGCGTTTTTATGATTGAATATAAAATCAGGGATCTAACTTTAGCTTCTGCGGGTAGTAAGAAAATTGATTGGGTTAGTAAACATATGCCGATTTTAAATAAGATTCGGGAAAAATATACTACCGAGCAACCGTTGCGCGGGAAAAGGGTGGCTGTTTCTGTTCATTTAGAAGCAAAAACTGCTTATCTTGCTTTGACCTTAAAGGAATTAGGGGCTGAACTTACCGTGACCGGGAGCAATCCGTTATCTACTCAAGATGATGTGGCCGCTGCTCTAGTCGCGAAAGGAGTTTCGGTTTTTGCTTGGCATGGCGCTAGTGAAGAGGAATATCTGTCTCATTTGACTGCTACCTTAAAAACTAAACCGGTCTATCTCATTGATGATGGAGGGGATTTAGTTAGTCTTCTCCATACACGGTATCGGGAGTTGCTCCCTATGGTGAAGGGAGGTTGCGAAGAAACAACCACCGGGGTTCAAAGGTTAAGGGCGATGGCTAGCCAAGATCAATTGGCCTTTCCGATGATTGCTGTTAACGATGCCTTATGTAAGCATCTTTTTGATAATCGTTACGGTACAGGTCAATCCTCCTGGGATGGAATAATGCGTACCACCAATCTGGTGGTGGCAGGCAAAACAGTGGTAGTAGTTGGTTACGGTTGGTGTGGGAAAGGTGTGGCTGCCCGCGCCAAGGGGTTAGGAGCTAGAGTAATTGTCTGTGAAGTAGATCCGATCAAAGCCTTAGAGGCATTAATGGATGGTTATGCAGTGTTGCCATCTGTCGAAGCGGCTCGGAGAGGAGATTTTTTTATTTCTGTTACTGGATGCGCTCGGGTTTTGGCACAAGAACATTTTCAGGTAATGAAAGATGGGGCTATTTTGGCTAATGCCGGCCATTTTGATGTTGAGATTGATAAAGAAGATCTGAGAAAACTTGCAGTTGAGGTAAGTGAGGCTAGAAAAAATATTACTGAATATCGTTTGGCAGACGGACGGAAATTATATTTGTTAGCTGAAGGACGATTAGTCAATTTGGCGGCAGGTGATGGTCATCCGGCAGAGATAATGGACTTATCTTTTGCATTACAGATTCTTTCTCTTCTTTACCTTGAGAGTTTGAATCGGGAGGGGCGACTCGTAGCAGGACTTTATTCAGTTCCGCAGGAAACTGATTGTTTAGTGGCCCGGCTGGCGCTGGAAGCTTTTGGGGTACAAATTGATGCTTTGACTGAAGCCCAACAGAAATACCTTAATAGTTGGTAATTGGGAAGAAAGGAGATGCTCACAATGGGAACGATGGTAATTCATTGTGAATGGCTTCTGACCATGGCCGAAGGCCAAGAACCTATTCATGATGCTTATCTTAAGATCGTCGATGGGAGAATCGTAGCTCTGGGGTCGTGGAGGGAAAGTGTGGCAGATCATTCCACTGAGGTGATTGACGCCCAAGACAAGTTGGTGATGCCCGGGCTGATTAACACTCATACCCATGCCGCCATGGTATTGTTTCGTAGTTTGGCGGATGATCTTCCTCTGGATTCTTGGTTAAAGGAGAAAATATGGCCACTGGAGGAGAAGTTAACTCCTGAGGATGTTTATCACGGTACCAGACTTGCGATCAATGAAATGTTACTCTCGGGGACTACAACCTTTGCGGATATGTATTTTTTTATGGATGAAGTAGCAAGAGCCGTAGAAGAATCCGGCATCCGCGCTGTTTTAGCCAGGGGACTAATCGGAACAGACCCGGCGGCAGAAAAGAAACTTGAAGAGGCAGTTGAACTGAGTAAGAAATGGAAAGGCAAGGCTGACGGGAGAATAACCGCTATGCTTGGTCCGCACGCTCCTTACACCTTACCGCCAGAGTTTCTCCGTCAGGTGGTAACAATAGCTAGGCATCATCAATTGTCTTTACATATTCATGTGGCCGAGACCAGAGATGAATTAGAAGAGATCAGTAAAAACTATGGAAAACGCCCGATTGCTTATCTGGTTGATCAAGGAGTTTTTTCCCGTCCTGTCCTATTGGCTCATGGAGTATGGCTAGATGAGGGGGAACTCTCATTTTTATCTAGGCAAAAAGTAGCGGTAGCCCATAACCCTTCTAGTAATCTTAAACTAGCGAGCGGCATTGCGCCAGTGGTTAAGATGCAGGAAGCTGGTCTTCTTGTTAGTCTAGGAACAGACGGGGCAGCCAGTAACAATCGGCTTGATATGTTTGCGGAGATGAGGCTGGCCTCACTCCTTCATAAGGTAGTTAATCAAAATCCCACTGTGCTCCAGGCTGAATCTGCTTTAAAGATGGCTACGATCAATGGAGCAAAGGCTTTGGGAATTGCTGACCAGACCGGTAGTTTAGAGCAAGGGAAAAAAGCCGATCTGATTATGGTTAACCTTAAACAGAGTCATCTAACGCCTTGTTTTAATCCCCGATCATTACTGGTCTATTCGGCGCGTGGCAGTGATGTCTCAGAAGTTATGGTCAATGGAGAGTGGTTAGTTAAAGAAGGGGAACCAGTAAAATGGGGGGAAAATGAGATCATCTCTTTGGCGGCGAAGACAGCGCAAAGGTTATTACAGGAATAACGGGAATAATGGTAAACAAGGCTAAAATTGGAGCAAAAGGTCGTAAAACGGCAAAAACAGGAACAAACAAGTTCTAAAGCACTAATTATGGCTCTTGTCGCAAATTGCAGTTTTAAAAAATATCTGTTATTATTTAAATACAAACTCCTTGTGTGGATACGGTTCGCATTGAGTTTGCAGAGCGTCATACTGACGCCTGGCGCCGGCTGAAGCGTGAAGCTCGCCCTGCCTCTGACCACGCCGGCAGTCGGGGTAGGTATTACGGTTAGTCTTAAGGTTTAAGATTGTTTTACGTTAGCCACCATCGGGTGGCCTTTTTTTTTCTGCAATTAAACTTGACTTGTTGCTATCGTTTTCACTTTTCTCCTCCCAGATTGCTCTGGGTATTAATGAGCATTTATTTTATAGAACAATTTTGCTTGTTCTCTATATAAAAGGGTGCAAAGGAGAGCTAGTAAGAGCTTAGGGTCAAACGTATGTTTTCGATTAATCTTTATTTTTCATAAAATGTGGGAAACTGAAGTCGTATTCCCTTTAACTCTGTACTGTTGACATCTGGGGGGCAATTAAAGTTGGCTACAAAAGTGGTAGTGGTTGGTGGGGGACCAGCGGGGATGATCGCGGCGGGAACCGCCGGGAGCAGAGGTCTGGATGTTATCTTGATTGAGAAGAATGAACGATTGGGTCGGAAACTTCTGATTACAGGAAAAGGCCGTTGTAATCTTACCAACATAACTGATGTCGAGGGATTAATTGCTCATGTTCCTGTCAACGGAAAGTTTTTATTTAGTGCTTTTTGTAATTTTTCCAATCTGGATTTACTAACCTTACTTCATGGCTTAGGTCTTAAAACTAAAGTGGAACGAGGAGGGAGAGTATTCCCTGTTTCTGATTTTTCTTCAGATGTGGTAAAGGCTTTGGCGAGATATATGGCGCAAAATAACGTCCGTGTGGTTAAGGGTGAGGTTGCTAAGGTAGTTGTTGACTGTGGGTCGATCGCTGGGGTTAAGTTAAAAAACAATGATTTTTTCCCAGCGGACAAAGTGATCATTGCTACTGGTGGGCGATCTTATCCACAGACCGGTTCAACTGGTGATGGCTATCGTTTTGCGGCTGAGCTTGGTCACAAAATTGTACCACTAAAACCAGCGTTAGTACCATTGGAGGTACGAGAAGATTGGGTCCGGGAACTGAAGGGGCTTTCTCTCAAGAACGTGGCGATTAACATCTTTACGGATGAGGGAAAAAAGATTTATACGGATTTTGGAGAGATGCTCTTTACTCACTTTGGGGTCTCCGGGCCGATTATCCTGTCGGCAAGTACTCATTTACAGCAAGGAACTTGTTATCGACTGGAGATTGATCTTAAACCAGCGCTAACCCCAGAACAGTTGGATGCTAGGATTCAAAGAGATTTTCTCAAATATGCCAAGAAGATATTTCAGAACTCATTAGCTGATTTACTCCCGCGCGTCTTAATTCCGATCGTGGTTAAACTGGTTGCTATTCCTTCAAACAAACCAGTTAACCAGATTACTAAAGAGGAGAGGGAGAGACTGGTTTCTCTTTTGAAAAACTTAAAGGTCGAGATTGCTAATTTACGGCCATTAAGCGAGGCGATTGTTACTTCTGGCGGGGTAGCAGTCAAACAGCTTAATCCCTCAACCATGGAATCAAAACTGGTCACAGGATTGTTCTTTGCGGGAGAGGTGATCGATGTATCTGCATATACTGGTGGTTTTAATCTCCAGATTGCTTTCTCAACTGGATATTTAGCGGGAAAAAGTTGTTAAGTCTTAAAGAGATACCTATCTATCTGTGAACTTTCGTCTCTGGGACGGAAGTTTTTTATTTAGATATTGACTACAAACACCTGTTCGATTAAGATCAAATAATGAAATCAGCCACTAGAGACATTTAATTTATGGAGAAAGGAGAAAATTGGGGATAAAATAGAATTCTGGGGGAAGAAGGGGTTCGACAGAATCAATATGTAGGGGTTATAATTAATCCTGCTACTAAATATAGTGGTGAATAAAAGATTAATCGAAATTCAAGGGGGAAAAAAAGTGCGTTGTCCGTATTGCAATTATCTAGAGAGCAGAGTGATCGACTCCCGCTCTTCAGAGGAAGGTCTGACAATTCGTCGGCGACGTGAATGTTTAGCTTGCGAACGAAGGTTTACTACTTATGAGCGGATTGAAGAGGAGCCTTTGCTTATCATTAAGAAAGATGGGAGAAGGGAGCCCTTTAATCGGGACAAAATTATTAAGGGACTTAGAAAAGCCTGTGAGAAAAGACCGTTATCCTTTGAAACCGTTGAGGAAATTGCCAATCTTGTCGAACAAGAGATCCGGAAGCGGAATGAGAATGAGATCCCTAGTTCAGCAATTGGAGAATTGATCATGGAGAAGCTCAAAGAGATCGATGAAGTAGCCTATGTACGGTTTGCTTCGGTATATCGGCAGTTTAAAGACCTTGACATTTTTATGAGTGAGCTACAGCACCTCCTTGGAACGAAAAAAATCAGGAATAGTGGGGGAATTCATGATGGCGAAAGTTCAGGAAGAAATAACAAACGAAATTAGGAAAGGTCAGGTTCTTAATTTTCGTAATCAGATGTCAGCTCCACCGGAAAGAGTATTTCGCTCTATTCAGAAGCGTGATGGTAGAATTGTTGAGTTTGAAATTAACAAAATAACAGAGGCCATTTTTAAAGCGGCGCGGGCTGTTGGTGGAGAAGATAAGCAACTAGCAGAGGAACTGGCTCAGGTGGTTGTTAAGTATATAACAAAAATAAAAACAACAGGTATTCCCAGCGTAGAGGAAGTTCAGGATGCAGTCGAGAAGGTTCTGATTGAGACAGGACATGCGAAGACAGCCAAAGCCTATATTCTTTACCGTGACCGCCGGACACGCCTTCGTGAGACCAAATCTGAATTAATGGATGTGGTGGAAGAGATCCTCGTTGAAACCAGTCGGGAGAATGCTAATGTTAGCAATTCTCCATCTGCTAAGATGCTTCAGATTGCGTCAGCTGCGAGCAAAAAATATTATCTATATCGTTTAATTCCTGAGGAATTTTCTCAGGCTCATATAGAAGGAGATATTCATATTCACGATTTGGAATTTTATAGTAAAACCCTAACTTGCGTGCAAATTCCTTTAGGAAAGTTATTAACCAAGGGTTTTGATACCGGTCATGGCTATATAAGATCTCCAAAGCGCATTTCATCGGCAGCAGCCTTAGCGGCGATTATTCTTCAGAGTTCTCAGAATGATATGCATGGTGGCCAGTCGTTTGCTTTTTTTGATCGGGATATGGTGCCTTTTGTGCAAGGTAGTTCAGAAGATGATGTCTATCAGGCGATGGAAGCCTTGATTTATAACTTGAACTCCATGCACAGTCGGGCCGGAGCACAAGTTCCTTTTAGTAGCTTAAATCTGGGGACAGATACTTCCCCTGAAGGGCGATTAGTTACCCGCTCCCTCTTATTAGCCCATGAGCGCGGGCTAGGGCGAGGAGAGACTCCAATATTTCCTAACATCCTTTTTCGTTTGAAGAAAGGTGTTAACTTTGAACCAGGAGATCCCAACTATGACCTCTTCCAGTTAGCCATGAGGGTTGCGGCCCGTCGTCTGAACCCCACCTTTTCTTTTATGGACTCTTCCTTTAATGCTTCATATGGCGAAGAAGTCGGATACATGGGGTGCCGGACGAGAGTAATTGCCAACCGCCATGGCGCGGAAGTCTCAACCGGGAGAGGAAACCTTTCATTTACGACCATTAATCTGCCACGCTTAGGAATAAAAGCGCAAGGAGATTTAGAATATTTCTATCATGAATTAGATCGGGTTTTACTTTTAGTTTGCCGTCAACTTTATCACAGATATCGGATTCAAAGTAAACTACGAGTTAAAGACATGCCATTTTTAATGGGGCAACACCTTTATCTTGATGCGGAGAAACTAAAACCGGAAGATCCTATTGGTCCGGTGATTAAACATGGAACTCTTTCTCTTGGCTTTATTGGGTTAGCTGAGGCGCTGACAGCTTTAACTGGGGAGAACCACGGGGAAGATTTTGGCGCGCAACAGTTAGGACAGGAAATTGTCAGCTATATGCGGCAACGTGTGGATGAGATGGCAGAAGAATATGATCTTAACTATACCTTGTTAGCTACTCCGGCCGAGGGACTTTCGGGGCGGTTTGTGGCGATTGATCGGAAACTATTCGGGGAAATCCCTGGTGTAACAGATAAGGACTATTATACCAACAGCTTTCATATCCCCGTTAACCAAGAAATCAGTTGTTTCGACAAGATTACTTTAGAAGCCCCTTATCATCGGTTGACCAATGCGGGGCATATTAGTTACGTAGAATTCTCCTCTCCCCCTATTAATAACCTTGAAGCCTTTGAGAATATTATCAGGCAGATGGCTGCTGCAGATATGGGATATGCGGGTATTAATTTTCCCATTGATGAATGCCGGTCTTGCGGGAACCAAGGAATCTTTGAGGCGGAATGTCCCGCTTGTGGTTCAATAGACATCCGAAGGGTCCGTCGGATCACGGGTTATTTATCCTCTGTTGACCGCTTTAATGATGCTAAAAAGGCGGAATTGGGTGACCGTAAAGCCCACATTAAATGCTAACAAAGATCGGTTAAGGCCCATTCCGGGCCTTTTTATTTTAGTAAGTTTGATAAAACTCAAGTGCAAGCTGTAAAGGCGCTTGATCTTACAGGCCAAGAGTGACCAGCGAGAGCTGGAAGGAGCGGGTCATATGAGTAAATTAGCGATTTTGAAAGAATTTTTTCTTAAAAATTTGCACCGTTATCTCCTCGGAATTCTCTTTTTACTCTTCGTAGATGCCCTACAATTAGTAACACCCAAGCTCATTGGAGAAATAGCTGATAGTTTAAAAGCAGGAACAATTACTTTCGGGAGAATAACTCTCTATGCCGGATCGATCATTGGCATCGCCTTATTGGTTGCCATCGGACGATTTAGCTGGCGAATGTATTTAATGGGAACCGCGCGCCGCTTAGATTTTTACCTCCGAAATAAGCTCTTTCTAAAACTTCAAACCTTGTCAGTCGAGTATTTTCATCGGCATAAGACAGGAGATTTGATGGCCCATGCCACTAATGATATTCAGGCGATTAGGATGGCCTTTGGGCAGGGAATTGTTTTATTGGTTGATATCCTGTTTTTAACTGGAATGACGCTCTTAATTTTGCTCACAATTAGTCCCCGTTTGACGATGATGGCATTGACTCCGTTCCCGTTTTTACTTGCCGTTATCCTTGGCTTTGGGAAACAGCTCCAATACCGTTTTAAAGCAGTACAAGAGGCTTTTTCGCGTTTGACTGATAAAGCTCAAGAAAATTTGACAGGGATTCGAGTCATCAAATCCTTTGTTCAAGAAGAGGCGGAGATTGAAGCTTTTAAGCAGGAAAGCTTAAATAATGTGCAAAAAAATATGCGTTTAGTGCGGATCTGGGGAGTTTTCTTCCCCTTAATGGGTCTGATCGCCACCTTCGCCTTTATTATTGTCATCTGGTTTGGAGGGGTTCAGGTTGTAAATAATACGATCACACTTGGTGATTTTATCGCGTTCTTAAGTTATTTGAACCTTCTGATCTGGCCAATGACGGCTATTGGTTGGCTTATTAATATTATACAAAGAGGAACCGTCTCCTTACAAAGATTAGATAAAATTTTTCGTGAAATACCAGGGGTGGTTGATCCGGTGGAGACAGCGCCCATTGGTAGACTAGAAGGTAATCTTGAAATCAGTAATCTCACTTTTACCTATCCAGGCGCGGACAAACCAGTATTAAAGGGGATTAATCTTATTCTAAAAAAAGACCGGAGCTTAGCGTTGGTGGGGAAAACCGGTTCAGGTAAGACTACTCTAGTTAGTTTATTATTACGTCTCTATAACCCACCCCCTGGGAGTATATTGATGGACGGTATTGATCTTAACAAGATTCCTTTAAAAACACTGAGACAAGCGATTGGTTATGTCCCGCAAGACAATTTTCTGTTTTCGACTACGATCCATGAGAATATTGGCTTTGCTGGAGAGAGTTTCTCAGATCAGGCGATTGAAGAAGTAGCTAAACAAGCTCAAATCTATGAGAGTATTGTGGATTTTCCGGAAAAGTTTCAAACTGTTGTTGGTGAGCGGGGAACGACCCTCTCCGGCGGACAGAAGCAAAGGATCAGTATTGCCCGGGCTTTAATCAAAAACCCAGCTCTTCTTATCTTAGATGACTGCTTTTCAGCTGTTGACACACAGACCGAGGAAAAAATCCTTACTGGTTTACGGAGCTACCTTTCTGGTCGGACTGGCATTATCATTAGCCACCGGATTTCTACAGTTCAGGAGGCAGACGAGATTGTGCTGTTGGATCATGGTGAAATCATCGAGCGCGGCGACCATCATACTTTATTGCAACTAAAGGGGAGGTATTGGGAGATGTACCAGAAACAACGATTAGAAGAGGAGCTGGCTTCGGTTGAGTGAGACCGCTCTTCCGTTACTGCAAGCTGGGGAAAAGATCGACTTAAGAAGGTTGGTGTGAATATGAATGGAGGTTTCCACGAGGAAGAGGTCATCGGAAAGGCCTATGATGGCCGGTTAATGAAGCGGCTTCTTAAGTATGCTCGTCCGTACTGGAAAAATCTTTTAGTCTCTATCATAATGCTAGCCGTGATTACTGGGACCGAATTAGCCCGGCCTTATTTGATTAAAATAGCAATTGATGAACATATTCTAGCAATATCTGCTCCGATGCGGGCTTTTGCTCCGCGAGAAGCTCCCGGACCGGGAGTTTTATTCCGGGGGAAAGTGTTTATTCGGGAAAAAAACTTATCAGCTTCAGCTTTAAGCCAAGCGCCTACTTATCAGCTCATCCAGTATGATCAGCAGTTTTATCTAATAAAGGGTTTAATTCCAAATCCTGGGACTGACAAGTATCTAATTAAAAAAGAAAATGATGGTTATTGGCTGCATCGAGAAGCACTAGATAAAGGGGAAGAAAAGTATGAGGCAACACCGGTAACCTCTGCAGAAATTGGGCTTTTTAGAGAAAAAGACAATCGTGCTCTCTTAAAATTGAGTTTAGTCTTCTTCCTCATTGCGATTGTGGGCTTTATCTTTAATTACCTTCAGGTTAATCTCTTACAGGCTACCAGCCAACGAATTATTCACAATATGAGAATCGAGGTCTTTACCCATCTGCAACGGATGCCACTCGCCTTTTTTGATCAAAATCCTACCGGGCGGTTAGTGACCCGTGTGACTAATGATACTGATACTCTTAATGAAATGTACTCTTCAGTATTGATTAATCTCTTTCGTGATCTCTTTATGGTAATGGGCGCAGCGCTGATCATGATCAAGATGAACTTCCGTTTGGCGCTCTTGAGTTTAGCCGTACTTCCGGTGATCATTGGGGCAGCAGTTATTTTCCGGCGGTATGCGAGAAAAGCCTATCGAATAGTACGGACTACTTTGGCCCGAATCAACGCTACGATGGCAGAGAATATCACCGGCATGGGTATTGTTCAGATCTTTGCGCAAGAGGAGAAGAAATTCAAAGAATTCCGAGCGGTTAATGAGGATTATTTTAAAGCAGGAATGGTTGAAATAAAGATTTTTGCTATTTTTCGCCCGGCCATGGATCTAATCTTCTCTATAGCGATGGCCTTAATTATCTGGTATGGTGGCGCCCGGATTTTGGCGGGGACGCTCTCGTTTGGGCTGGTCTTTGCCTTTGTTAACTACATAGGACAATTTTTTCAACCAATTTTGGAACTAACAGAAAAATATAATATTCTCCAGGCGGCGATGGCTTCTTCTGAACGGATCTTTTTACTTCTTGATACTGAAACGGAGCTCCAAAACCCGCATACCCCAGTTACGGTTGGAGGTTTAAAAGGGAAAATTGAATTTAAGCAGGTCTGGTTTGCTTATCATGATCAGGATTGGGTACTAAAGGAGGTGAGTTTTTCGATAAAACCCGGACAAACCGTAGCTTTGGTGGGAGCTACCGGGGCAGGGAAAACCTCGATTATCTCCTTGCTGACCAGAATGTATCCGCTCCAAAGAGGCGAAATTTTAGTTGATGGTGTTAAGCTTGAAGATTACAAGTTAGCAGAGTTAAGAAGAAATATCGGGGTAGTCCTGCAAGATGTTTTTCTCTTTACTGGAGATATCAAGACTAACATTCGTTTGAATAACAAAGAGATTACAGAGCAAAAGATAATTGAGGCGGCAGAAAAGGTGAAAGCAGATTCCTTTATTCGTTTACTACCAGGAGGATATAATGAACCAGTTACGGAGCGGGGTTCCACCCTTTCTGCCGGACAACGACAGCTTCTTTCTTTTGCGCGTGTACTAGCCTTTAATCCTTCAATTCTAGTTTTAGATGAAGCTACAGCGAACATTGATACTGAAACTGAAGTTTTAATCCAGGAGGCGCTCCGGGAGTTAACGATCGGAAGAACAACGATCATCGTGGCGCACCGTCTCTCGACCATACAGCGTGCGGATCAGATTATTGTCTTACATAAGGGTAGAGTGCGGGAGATTGGAAGCCACCAGGAACTATTGGCTCAACGGGGTCTTTATTATGAGCTATTTAAGCTTCAGTATAAGGGGCAACCAACTCTAGGTTAATACTTTTCAGATTAAGATTAGCATTCTATAGTGCGCAGAGCGAGGTTGGTCGATTCGCCTAGCTCTGATTTGTCACTGCACGTGCAACAAGGGTGAACGCCTAGATGCTTCTCGCTTTACTTGGTTTAACCACTAGAAATTAGAGGAGGTGAAGCAGCATGCAAACCTTCAATCGTAAAGAGATGAGAAAACTGTTTAGCTCAGAAAAATGGAAACAGGGTCGAGCATACTGGCAGACTGGTCTAGTGCTCGATCCGGTCCAGGGCTCGACAAGCTTGCAGGCTACAGTCAGTGGGTTAACAGCGGCTCATCGAGTCCGGATTAGACAGAATGGAAACTCGGTAACAATGGATTGCTCTTGTGCTGAAGCCGGAAGTCCATGTCAGCATGCTGCTGCTGTGCTTTGGGGCTGGTTCTTGGCGCCGGGGGAGTTTTTAAAAGCAGAACAGTTGTTATTAAAAATAAAAGCTCTTTCAAAGGAAGAAGCAGTTGAACTTATAGGGCAGTTGGCGGAGGAAGAAGGGGCCTTGCTACAAAGGCTATTAAAGAAAGAACAATCTACTCAGCAACTGACCGGGAATGGTTTGTTGTGTTTAGTAAGTAACTTAGGTTTTAACTATGGTTCGCCTTGGGCGAACTGGCGACTTTTTGAAGCAAGATACCGGTCGGCTTTAAAGTTGATCGTAAGGGCCACTCAAGAAAGAAACACCGGAGGGTGGGAAGCTCTTTTTGGCCTTATTAAACGGACCAAAGACCTTCTAACCATAGCACCAGAGGCGAAGAATCTCCTTCTACCTCTGTTTTTTGAAGCTACAGATTTATTTTTGTTACCAACTTTCCCCGGATTGAGAGGTGAAATGCTCAATGAATTTATGGCGGTTTATCTCCAAACTCCCTTGGAAAAGGTGGAGGAGGAGCTGTTTCACCAAATCATTTTTAAACTATGGGTAAAGGAATTAGTGGAGAAAGAAAAATTATGCTCGCTACTTTCCTCCTCAGATGATCCTTTAAAGCTTTGCGCATTAAAAAAGTTCCGCCTGAGGGGGTTAATCTCCATTCGTTATGGAAAGAAAGAAGATTTAGAGGAATTAATCGATGAGTGTAAAAGCCATCTTATGCGACTACTTTGGTTACTAGATCTATTAGAGGAGAACAGTCAGAATGAAGAGGCTAAGACCTTAATCAAATGGGGTTTATCTATATTTTTGACGATCGAAGATCGTTATATTCTTCGTTATCGATTAGCCCAAATTTATCGGAAAGCTGGTGAACTTAGGCCGGCGCTCTTTTTAGAGCTTCTTAATTTTAAGGAACGACCAGGAAAGGCAGAATATCTAAGTTTAAAACAATTAGCGATGGCGGTTGGGGAATGGGATGCTCTTAAGAAAAGGGTGGATGGATACCTGAAGTGTAGAAAGTTCGTAAACTCCAGCGATTATGGGTAAGAAAGAGCTAATTTTAGGGACTAAAAAAACCGCCTTCCTATCTTCGTAGCGGTTGCTCTATGTTTGGCTGCTTTGTGTTTGTGAGAACAAGTGCAATCAAAGTTAAAAGGGGTGCCCGCGAGGGCTATCACATTTGAAGATTGATCGTTATTTCTTTCCAGGGTAAAGAAGTTCGTAGTGAGAGGGGAATGCACAGTCTTCGACATTACTACAGTCTTTGCAGAGGGAAAGGTGATCTGTGCATTCAGTGTTGCAGTTACAATCAGCGCAACACTTTTTCTGTAATTGGCACATAGTTCTTCACCACCTTATGTCGGTTTTCAGAGGACAAACAATTTTACGGATTGTTAACTTATTATACTGAAAAATGATGCTGGCGTCAAGGAAAAAATTTGTTTTGGTATTAATTATAATGGTTTATTCTTTAAGTAGATGCGGCAGATAAAGTAGGGCCCCCGATAAAGTAGAGAAAAAAATAAACGATCAGACTTGAACTAGTGATCAAGTTATGCTATAATTATTCATTGTTAGACTCCAATTAGGCCAGCGTAGCTCAATTGGCAGAGCAGCTGATTTGTAATCAGCAGGTTATCAGTTCAAGTCTGATCGCTGGCTCCAGTTAGACACCTTGTTATTTATATTGTAAACTAAAAAATCATGAAAATAACCCAATGGGAAAAGAGAAAAAGATCGGAGCCGCCCGAGGGCGGTTTTTTTAATTGAAGGAATATCTCCAAGACTAATAAATTATTAATAGCGGGAGGAGAGGGTAAATATAAGAAAGCGTAATATTCTTTTAGTAACGCTGATTGCGTTATTAATGATTTTTAACGGATGCCTGAAAGTTCCCGACCAGATTATATTAGATCCTTCAACGGTAAAACAGGCTTTAGAAATTGCGATTCAACAGATCGGTAAACCATATGTTTTCGGCTCGCGCGGTCCAAACGAATTCGATTGCTCAGGATTGATCGTATGGTCGTACAAACAAGTATATCCAAAATTAAAATTAAGGATCGGAAATCGTCTGGTAGATGATGCAAACATAGATGAACTATGGAAATATAATATCCATCATGTTGATAATCGAGAAATCAAGCCGGGCGATATTATGTTTATCACAGGTAATAAAAAAACTATTACACATGGGGGACTGTTTTTGCGGTGGATTGAACAAGGTAGTTTTGAATATATTAACGCTTCTTCCTATTATGAACATGAAAAGGTTGTTATCGATACATTTCCTCTAAATGGAACAAAGAGGGATCAGTGGTATATTGGGGCAGGTAGACTTAAAACGTCATACTAAACTTCGCAATTTTATTCTACACCCTTGACCTCATAAATGAGAAAGGAAATCATAGGGAGTGTATAATATTTTTCTGGAGCCATGTTTTTTATACTACCATTTATCAATGTTTAGTTTAAACCGATCTTACTTTTGATGTTTCTTATATCAACTTCATGTTTTCCATATAATTCTGCCAACGAGGATGTATCTTTGTCAATTTTTGTAATGCGACCTAAATTTACTGCTTGGGTTTCGGAAAGTCCAACAGTATGATCGTAAACCAGATCTAGTTTGTTTTTAAGCCCAGACACATCTTGTTTAAGTACAGACATATCTTCAGTTAACTTAATTAGATAGGATAAGACCACTTCCTGAAACTTATCTTTCTCCACTTTTACTCACCACCCTATTTCTTTAAATACTCATCTCTAGCTTCCAGGAAGACAGCGTGAGCGATTACCTAGAAAACACTTCGAGGCTTGTCGATCAACGTTAACTTATCTTATTTTTTGCTTGGGCCAAGTGGTAGTTAACGTTGACGACTATATAGTGTTTATCTTTTATTCGAGGGAATTGT
>DHOO01000132.1:0-19770 GCA_002409975.1 Firmicutes bacterium UBA5388 | reverse complement strand
ATTAGACAATTCCTAGTGGGCATATCAATATATTAGTCTGAATTCGTGACATCTATAGACACCAGGGGAAATCGTGAAAGCTTGCGGTAGCGTTTCCCCTGGTATAGATCGAATAGTCACGAAATCAGATGTGTGGTTAAATCTTGAATAATAGATTATGCAATTTCTTAATCAAGGTACTCACTTGAGTCTATAATACTATTTTTATGAGTACTTAACAATAGTTAAACACTTATTAAAAAAATCCTCTACTTTTGTAAATGATTGCGCACATATGACGTTATGAAAAGCAGAGCCGGGTAAACAAACAAGCAAAAGCCATTCTCTATGTTAAATAGATGCCTAGGGTAATTATGCAATTCCCTCATATGGAAAAGAACTACCTACTTAGTAGCAAAAAAGCCGCCCTTAAGACGGCTTTTCGTTTTTTATTGTGATAGGTTATTTTTTCTTACCTTGCCAGGCGTGAAGAGCTAAAGCCACAGCGATAATTCCATAAGCTAAGAAGCTACGGAAATACTCTCCGACTTGAGGAATACCTAAAAGGCGTTGACCTGCTAACGGAGAGACCACGAATAAAGTATGGAAGAGGAGTACCCCGACCAGAGCATTCCAAATCGTGGCGCGCCGAATAGTAGCGCCGCCGATTAATAAGGCGGCAATTGAGAACATGCCAACCTGTTCGTGACTGTTGTAGGTGTTAAAGGTACCAATATTTTGCAAAAAGATCAGTTGTCCCCAAGCGGCTAGAACAGTAGAAATAATAATTGCAATAATACGGGTTTTATTGACATTAATACCTGAGACTTCAGCAATATTCATATCCTGACCAACCGCCCGCATTCTCTGACCTAATCTCGTCTTCATCAGGAAAGAGATGACCACACAGAGAAGAGCTATGACTAGTAGCGTAAACAAGGGGATATTATAGGGACCAAGCTTTACGGGACCAAAGACCGCATGATCTAAGGCTTTATTGATAGCAATTAAGTCAATAGAATTACGAAGCCCGATTCCGGAAGAAAGCACTAAAACCGGGTTCTTTAAAGGAATTAAGGTTCCGATCAGGACCAAAAAAACCAATTGATACAGGCCATTAGCAAAAAAACCCATAATAAAACTGGTGACCATCTCCCGGCCTTTAGCCCGATTAAGAATGAGGCCAGTTAACCATCCAAACAGCACCGAGAAAGGGATGGAGATAAGGAAAGCCAGCAGCAAACCGGGTAAACCCCCGATTTGCAGATGGGTAATGATTATTAAGGCTGTTTGACCAGCCATCGCACCGATAACAATTCCAAAATTAAGTCCTAGACCCGCCAGGATCGGAATGATTAAGGATAAAACCAAAAAAGAGTTACGCCCTAAACGAGTAAGGATTTCGTTGATTAAAAAACGGGGGTTAAGATTAGCGGCGATAATACCTAATAAACATAAAAAGGCAAAAAATAGAGGAACCGACATTTGCCCTAAAAACTGATCCAGCTGTTTTTCTTTGGTAAGTTCTGGTTTTGGTTGTGCAATGTTAACGTCAGCCATTTATTTACCTCCTTTCGGCTCGTGTTAAAGCATATAGGATCATCCCATTGCTAATAATCATGCGGGCAATCTCACTAATATCGGCGCCTCGAAGCGCTGTTTGGGTTACAGGTAAAGCAATGGTCAGTAGTGTTTGGAACAGGATGGTCCCAACAATGATCTGGCTGACAGTCGCCTTTTTTAATGTAGCGCCACCGATTAAGGCAGCCGCAACAGCAGGAAAGGCCGCATAAAGCGGAGCGGTATAAAGCTGAAGGAAGCCATAACTTTGGGCATATACGATAGCGCCGATTGCCGCTAGCACGTTAGATAAAATAATGCTCGTATAACGCATGGCACGGATGTTGATCCCGGAAGATGAAGCATACAAGGGATTGGCGCCAGTAGCGATCATTGCTAATCCCGTCCGTGTACGGAAGAACAGATGGGCTAAGAGACAGAAGAAGGCGAAAAATAATAGTAATCCAGTGGGGATGACCACACCCATCAGGCTAAAAGCGAGCAAGTTATTAAGAACTTTTCCAAAATGTTGAAATAAAGTAAGGGTATACCTTAAGCCCTTACCCCCAATGGCAAAAATCATCACGGGGTTTTTAAAAGGAGCCATTAGCCAAAAAATGCACATTCCGGCTACCACGGAAAACCCTAAATAGGTTCCGACCATCATCTCTTGACCACGAACCCTCTCTAAGAGAGCAGCGTATAAATATCCGGTAATGACAGCTAAAGGGAGCGAAAATAGGATTGCGCTAAATAACCCTCTAAAACCAACCAGATTTAACTCCATACTAATTACGCCGCCTACTAACCCGCAGATGAACCCGATGGGAAGACCGAAGTTGAGGCCAACTCCAGTCACTAAGGTAGGAAGCATTGCTAATACTAACAGACCATTCATGCCGATGCGGACCAAAGAATCACTGAGGAGAATGGTTAGATCCATCTTCATAATAAAAGCCAGAATAAAAAGGATCAGAAGAAAACCACTGATGATCAGGCGAGGAAGGCCAAAGCCTACAAAAAAGGCGCGAATTGCTTCTTTATTCAGGTAATCCTTAGCTGTTAGGACTTTTGTTTCCATCTTAACCCACCTCCTTTGCAGTTTTCTTGCCGGCCATTACCAAGCCGAATTCAAGGTCAGAAGCGTCTGGTCTGAGAATACCCGCTACTCGGCCTTTATAGACCAAAGCGATGCGATCGCAAATTCTCCGCAACTCTGTAAGCTCACTGGAGGTCATAATAATCGTCATGCCATATTCTCTATTCATTTGCACCAGTAGGTCAAGGACTAGTTGTTTAGCGCCGACGTCGATTCCTCTGGTAGGTTCGGAAATCCAGAGAACTTCAGGTTTTAAAGTAAAAGCCCGCGCTAAACAGACTTTCTGTTGATTACCACCGGAGAGACGTCGTACAGGCTGGTTTGGACCAGTACAACGAATATCTAAATCTTTAATCATTTTCAAAGTATAAGAACGGACGGATTTCTTATCGATGAGACGAACCCCGGGGAGTACCGCCGGCCGTAAAAACTTTTGTTGCGCTTCAATGCTAGTAAGGACAATATTTAGGGCAATAGATTCATCCACTAACAGCCCAACTCCACGGCGATCTTCGGAGACAAAAGCCATTCCTGACTGAAGGGCGTCTTTCGAATCATTAAGTTTTATTTGGTTTTGGTCCTTATAGACTTCTCCACTGGCAGGATATAACCCCATTACTCCATTGGCAATACCAATTTTTCCTTGCCCGGCCAGACCACCAATTCCTAAAATTTCTCCCCGCCGGACTTTTAGATTTAAGTTACGAACTTGCTCACCAGGCATCTGTACCTGTAGGTTATTTAGTTCAAGAATAAGATCTTGGTCATGAGGTTCGACGGCCCGTGGTGGTAATTGAGCGCGCTCCAGTTTACGACCGACCATTAATTCAGCAATCCGTTCTAAACTAGCGTTACTACGGGATATAGAGGTAACCATCTCACCATCACGTAAAATCGTAATCATATCGCTACAGGCCATTACTTCATCTAAGCGGTGAGTAATAAAAAGAATAGCGATGCCCTGAGCAGCCAAGAGTCGCATCGCTGTAATCAGATATTCAGCTTCACTCTCGGTTAAAACAGCGGTGGGCTCATCAAAAACTAACAAGCGGACATTTTTTTTATCAATCTCCCGGGCGATCTCAACAAACTGCATGTAACCAACAGGGAGACCAGCAACCAGGGAGGTTTCATCAATAGACAAGCCTAGTTTCTTCATGGCTAAGCTAGTATCATTCTGCATAGCAGGATAATCGAGGGTTTCGAAACTGGACCCAAATGTTTTACTAACAAGATTTGCTTTCGAAAGCTCACGATTAAGTTTAATATTTTCTGTTACCGTAAAACCAGGGAGTAACATAAATTCTTGATGAACCATACCAATCCCAAGTTCCATCGCTTGGCGTGGAGAAGTGATATTCACTTTTTGACCATCGATGAAAATATCACCTTCAAAGCCTCCAGTCTCATGAATGACGGGCATCCCAAAAATCAAGTTCATCAGGGTTGATTTCCCGGCGCCATTCTCTCCGACTAAAGCATGAATCTCCCCTGCCTTAACTGAAAGGCTAATACCTTTTAATACGGTGGTTCCGAAATAATTTTTAGTAATACCTTTAAGTTCCAGAACATAAGATTCAGGCAACTTTAAAACCCCTCTCGGTGAAAATTATGGCGTCAGTTTGGGCGCCATAAGGGAGAAAAGGCGGGGCTTATTAGCCCGGCCTTTTGCTCTCATTGTTAACTGTGGAAAAATCTTATTCTCCGAATATAATCGAGTCAATAATGTACATGTAGAAGTTTCCATTATCACTTAAGCGAGTCATGTTAATTTCTGTGCCAGCGATTTCGCCCATTACTTTAGAGACAGCGGCGGTATCTTTGATATCTAATTTTTTCTCTAAAGCTAATTTAGCGACCTCGACACCACCGATCGAATGAAGATAACCGGTAGCAACTGGCCAAGTGCCAAAGCGACCGGCTCTTCCGGCCTCAACGATCGTATTATTAATCGCTTCAACTATTGCCGGGAAATTACCTTTGATCTCATCGGTAATGGTTAGCGCCAAAGCGCCAGGATAACCATGGGTTGGGCTGGGGCAACATTGCTCAGGGAAGATAGCGCCAGTTTGGAGGGAAGCGACAATTAAAGGCTCCTGCATACCGCAGTTTGTAGAGAACACAGCAATATCTTTTCCATATTTGGCAACCTGACGGGGTAGATCTTCCAAAATAAACTGCTGGGCAGCAGGAAGACCACCTTCACCCATGGGGTCGGGAGCATTAACAAAGACAAATTCCATTCCCAATTTTTCGCATTCGGCTTTCATGATATCTCTTCGTTCAGCCAGCTGCGCATAGGACATATGACGCGGGAAGGAATAATGAAGGAGAGCAGTAGCGCCCATTTTTTTGGCCAGCTGCGGAATGGTTTCTCCACGAGCCGGATTATTAGGAATAAGGCAAACATCAGCTACCGGTTCGATCATGGGAGGATCTTCATGGGGTTCGCCAGCAATAAAGAGCATCTCCGGACGAGACTCTCTGACCTGACGAATAGCAGCTACAGTTCCGGGCACGGCTTGGTTAATGACAATGGCTTTAACCTCTGGATCAGCAGCAAGTCCAGTGATCTGGGCAATATAGGTCTCTTGTTCCTGCATGAAATTGTCCGGATAAGTAACATGCTTAATGAGATCAGGGTATTTTTTGATAGCAGCTTCTGCCCCTCGGTATTCGTCTTCACCTTGAGAAACAGTACCGGTAACGACACCAATTTTAAAACTAGTATCGTCTTCCCCAATCTTCGGGGAAGAGGTGCGCAGGTAACGAACGGTTACCAGGCTTAAGACTAAAAGAACAGCAACTACGATGAGAATAGTCTTTTTGGACATAAAATAATCTACCTCCTAAAGTTTTATCCCACTAAAAAAGGGAGTTCTTTAAAGGTATATTTATTCGCCATCTAAGAAAAAACTCCTGCTAATTTACTTGTTAAAGTCTAGCATATCGTAGCTGGAAGTTATTGTTTACATAAAGAAAAATTAATTACAATTAGGAATAAAAGGAGATGAGTTATAAAAAAAGATGCTTATCTAGAGAATAATCATTCATAAAAGCGGAACAAATGAAAAATATTTTATCGATCATCGGGAAAATAGAAAACCCAGAAAGCACTCTAGATGTTTATTATTCATTGTTAACTTTTCTCAATTAATTCTTTAATAATCTTCTGTTCCAGCTGTAGCAGAGCAAGATCGGTGAGCTGTCGTTGTTTCTGGGGAAGGGAGAGTTGATGGTAACCTTTGATGACTGCGGGTTTTTCGGAAAGAATGTAAATCTCATCAGCTAGGAGGAGAGCTTCTTTAGGATCATGAGTGACAAAGAGCACAGTACGCGGTTCCATAGTCCAGAGGAGGAGAAAACGGCGAATTAGTTCTAATTTCAATCCCAAATCAAGGGATTTAAAAGGCTCATCCATTAAGAGTAAGTGGGAGGGATAGGCTAGCGCCCGCGCCATGGCCACCCGTTGGCGCTGCCCGCCACTAAGCTTACGAGGGTAAGCATGACGATAAGCTAAGATCTCCATATGTTCTAAATAATAATCTATCCTCCAGGCTAGTTCACTTCCGGATATTTTATCTTTGAGAACAAAACCAAGGTTGTCGGCGACTGTTAACCAATCTAGTAACCTCGGTTCCTGAAAAAGGTAACTAAGCGTTTTATGCTCTAGTCCTAGAATTACTCCGTTATCAGGGGATTTTAACCCAGCGATGATTGATAGCAAAGTAGTCTTCCCGCATCCGGACGGACCTAAAAAAGCTACAATCCTTTTGGCCTTTATTTCTAAAGAAAGCTTGTCCAAAACATGTAGTTCCCCATAGGATTTACTAATCTCTTTTAGAGTGAACTCGAGTTGGTTGCTCATTTGGTCACTCCCAAAACAAAAATTGTTTACGAATAATTAAATTTAGAAGCTGGTCGAAACAAAGACCAATCGTCACCACAACTATCGTCCAAGCAAAAACCTCAGGGGTTTGCAAAAAGACTCGCGCCGTATCCATTTGGGTCCCAATACCCATTTTCGGGTTGGCGAAGACTTCGGCGGCGATCATTACCTTCCAGGTTAAACCGAGGCCGGCGGCCCCTCCCGCCGCTAGATAAGGGAGGATAGCTGGTAGATACATCTCGCGCAGAACCCTTGAGGAGCGGACTTGGTAAAGTCGGGCCATTTCCTTGAGGTTAGGATCAACCTGGTGAATACCTTCGGCAACATTCTGGGCAATAATCGGGAAAACCACTAAAAAAGTAACGAAGAGAGTGACGGAATTTGATTGGAACCAGATTAAAGAGAGCACAATTAAGGCCATTGAGGGCGTACTTCTTATTACAGCCAACCAAGGTTGGAAAAAAGCTTTAAAGTTTTGGTTAAGACCAGAGAAAAGACCGATGACTAAACCTGCCAGGTAGGAAAGGCTAAACCCGACCACTCCCCTTAGTAGAGTGGCGCTTAGATGGAGCCAGAACCCCTTGGAGCCAATCAAAGAAACAAGAGTTTGATAAGCAAGAAGTGGGCTGGGAAGGATAATTTCCTTCCCAACCAAACTAGAGGCAAATTGCCAGCTAAGAACAAAAGTTAAGATTGAAACAGAGGTAATCAGACTATTTTTGTAGGTAAAATCCTTCATCGGGTAATTTCCCCCCAATTGATTGCGGTTGGAAAGAAAGAAGCTTATTTAGATAGTACTCAATTTCTTCTATAATCTGATTAGCTTCGATAAAACGCAGGTTACAGCGGGGAATAGCTTCCCGGGCTGCTTCAGCAGAGATAAAAATATGAGTTTGGGCCAGTTGGCCAGCAGTCGTGGGGTTATTTACTACCCAAGCATTGGAAGCACTAGCTTGTTTTAGAAATTCTTTGACAAAT
Organism: Firmicutes bacterium UBA5388; assembly: GCA_002409975.1. Classification (GTDB taxonomy): domain Bacteria; phylum Bacillota; class UBA4882; order UBA10575; family UBA10575; genus UBA5388. The sequence goes on along the minus strand of DHOO01000132.1, from coordinate 12,265 downwards.
GCTGGTTTCTCCTGCGCCAATTGGGTTTTAACTACTAATGCGCTTTGTGGATAGGCTTCTTTCCTCTTTTCCAACCGTTCCCATTCCTGTTGGTAATCAAGGAGTACTTTAAAGGCGGAGTTCTTGGTAATCACCTCAGTAACCCAGGGTTCCGGTAGGGTGGCAGCTTGGACTTTTCCGGCGATTGCTAATTGAGCTAGTTCTGCCGGAGTAGGATAGTACTGAATCTGCAGATCCTGATCCGGATCCAAACCATTAGCCTTTAAGAGATAGCGGAAGAGAATATCGGGGGTGCTTCCCTTACCGGTAACCCCAATTACTTTTCCTTTAAGCTCTTTCCAGGACGAAATTTGCGCATCCTGCCCCACTACATACATAACGCCCCAATTGGTAATAGCCGCTAATTGAATGGGGATACCTCGATTGTAAAGGATCGAAGCCAGGTTGGTAGGGACAGCGGCAATGTCAGCTTCCCCGGAAATGATCTTTGCGGCCATCTGATCAGGATTTTTAACAACGGTGTAATTAATAGTGACACCTGGTTCCAGAGTTGGCTTTTCTTCCAGCATTTTTAGGAGAGAAAGACCGGTAGTGCCAGAAAGAACCATCATATTGACCTTACTCTCTTCCATGGCCATTAAAGGGCAAGTGAGGAGCAGAACAGAGATGAGAAACAACACGAGCAGAGATTTTTTCCACATAAATAATCCCTCCAGTTTAATTTTTGGCCAAGGCTGCCCTAACATTGACTCCGGGAAGTGAGCCTAAACGACCGGTTAAAGAATTGATTTCATCGTTTGACCCATCAACCAACAAAGCTAAAAGGGCAACATTTCTTTCTCGGTAGGGAACACCAATCCGTCCAATGATAATCTGCCCGGCGTCACTGATATACTGGTTGAGTACTTCTTGAACCGCAGGGGGATTTTCAATGACGATTCCAATAACACCGATTCTTTTTGCCTCCATGACGACCCCTCCAAATTAAAAGAGCCTATCCTGAGATAGGCTAGACTTTAAGGTAGTTGTCTACGTCAACATTAACTTGACTAAACACACCCCTTTGCTTCAGGCAAAGCCTTGGCCTCAGGTTAAAGGTATTGGTTGTCTTGTTCTTTGGAGTGAGGCGAACCTGACTCCGTAGAATAGTTATCTGTATTTTACCCTTTTTCTCCAAATAATGCAATTAAAAAAATGATGTTTATGCCGGCCACCTTTTGGATCATGAAATAATTTAAATCAAAGCTTCATTTGTAAACACAAAAAAACATTATGGTTGACAATAGGAGGGGAATCGACTAAACTTTACATGATAAAAAGATCGAAATGAAGGTTGATTTGATGCTGCAGCTCGCTGAATTGATTGAATTATTGGCTCAGAAAGAATTTGTTTCTGGGCAGGTGTTGGCAGGGCGTTTAGGGGTGACACGCGCCGCTATCTGGAAACAGGTGGAGACGCTAAGAAAACTAGGTTATGAAATCAATGCTAACCCCCGTAAAGGATATCAGCTTATTTCCCGACCGGATAAACTTTATCCGTGGGAGGTGAGGAAAGGTCTTAATACTAAACTAGTCGGTAAAACAATGGAGTATTATGATGAATTACCTTCAACTAACTTACGGGCTAAGGAGTTACTGGCTACTTCTCCTCCTGAAGGCACAGTGATCATAGCGGAAAGCCAGACTAAAGGCCGAGGTCGACTGGGAAGGAAATGGCATTCTCCTCCCGGAACAGGAATTTGGATGAGTATCATTCTCAACCCTAAAATACCACCAATTCAGCTTCCTAAGTTAACTTTAGTAGCGGCAGTAGCCCTGTCACGGGCGATCTATGCCGAATTAGGGGTTCGCCCCTTGGTAAAATGGCCTAATGATCTTTATTTAAAAGGGAGAAAAATTTCCGGGATCCTTACCGAACTGGTGGGAGAGATGGGGCGCTTGGAACATGTTATTTTAGGGGTGGGGATTAATGTCAACCAAAAGCGTGAAGACTTTCCGGAGGATCTGCGGGGGAAAGCGGGCTCATTATTGATGGTTAACGAGCGCGCTGTTGATCGCCAAGTCCTTCTTTGCCAGTATTTTCAGATGTTTGAGGAGGAATATTTACGCTCTTTAGAAGAGGGTTTCGCTCAGGTTCTGGATTACTGTCGGAGATATACAGTTACTTTAGGTCAGCAGGTCGAAGTGGATAATGGGGCTAAAATTTTTTATGGTAGAGCGGTGGAGATTGCGGATGATGGAGGTCTCATCTTAGAACAGGATGGAAAAAGAGTAAAAGTGCTATCGGGCGATGTGAATCTTTTTAACAAAGAACAGTCTTAAAACTTGATGGTTTTAAGGAAATAAAGTAAAAAGATTAAAGCTAATTGAGTGTTAGCCCCTTAAGGAGGTAAGGTTAGTGTCTTGGATCGTAAAACGTAACCGTACAGAGAGAATGGTCTTAATTGCTCTCTTTTCAACTTTAACTTGGATTGGCGCTTATTTACGAATTGATTTTCTTCCCCCGGTCCCTTTTACTTTACAGACTTTAATGGTGATTATGGCCGGCTTAATCCTAGGAGCAAGATACGCCGCGCTTAGCCAAGGAATTTATGTCTTACTTGGATTAATTGGGGTTCCAGTTTTTACTCAGGGGGGAGGTCCCGGGTACTTGTTACGACCTGGATTTGGCTTTATCCTTGGATTTGTGTTAGCTGCTGCCCTGGTGGGATGGCTTGGAAGCAAGTTCGTAAAATTATCTTTTTTTAATTCTTTTCTCTTGTCCCTGGTGGGGATGGTAGCCATCTATTTAATGGGAATTCCTTACATTTATTTAATTAATATCTTGGTTTTGAAGAATCCTGTTCCGCTCTTAAAAATCCTCTTAGGAATGATCCCCTTTATGGTAGGAGACGTAATTAAGTCGCTGATTGTAGCTGGAGTAGCCCCTGTTATTGTGGAAAGGGTTTCCAAAATATAAAGGAAACCCGGTCGATGTAAACTAGAAAGTCCATCCTAACCCAAAATACCATTGGCGAGAGGCTGATAACAAGTTCTGGAAACCCAGATTAAGATGGATAGGGTTCAGCTGATACTTAGTATAAAAGTCAAGGACTGGATGGTGAGGTTGCCAGAGATCAGCTTGGAGGTTAAGCTTCTGGAAATTATAATTGAGCCCCATTCCCAACCAATTATGAAGAATACCTAAGCGAAACTGCCAGGGTTGCTCATCTATTCCATACTGGAAGGAAAGCAGGTTCTGATCACCAAAATCCTCACAGGAGAAGAAGAGAAATTGTCCAGTATCCCAAGATAGTTTAGATTGGTAATCAAACCCCCAGTTTTGTTGGGTAGTAGAAAAGGCAAGTTGATTAGAGAAAGAAAGCCGATCGTAAGTTTCAAAGAACTCATCTGCCAGGTTAAGCACTCGCCCGGCTTTCTCCAAAGAACTTTTAAAGATCTCAGTATTTTCTTCGTTAGCGGTTTCATTAAGTAAATTATTTATTCCTTTAGTTATGGAGTTAATCGACTCTAACATTTTTTTGGTTTCGAGGAGTAGATCCGCAAGATTAGGATCCCCGGTGACTAGTTGAGCGGAGAGTTCGTTTAAATTGGTGGCCGTTGGTTCTAGCTCAGTGAGGATATTCTTAATCGCACTAGAAGTTTGACCATCAGCGCGGAGTTCGGCCAGGAAGATGTTAAGCTCTGCTTGTAAGGAATCAAGACCGGTTAAGAAATTATTTAATTGGGAGAAAAGCGCAGGTGTTTCCGACAAAGATGTGAGAATCTTGTTTGCTTTTTCATATTCGATCTTAGTTAAGCCGGTAGTAATTTCCTCAAGATTATTGATAATGGTAAGCAAGTTTATGGTACTAAGCTCAGTGCTGAACATAGCCAGATTTTCTGAGATCGTCTCCAGATCAACTGTAGTTTTCATTACTCTCTTGCCCAGCTCCTGGTCAGAAAGGAGCTGTTCGAGGGAATCGGTAACCCTCTTCACAGAGGAGAGTAAGCCCAAGGATTCCTGGAGAAATTGTTCAGTCGAAAACGGTTCGATCCCTTGGAGCGTAGTCCCGGCGGTAAGAGGTGATGTTTTTTCTCCGGGAAGAATTTCAATCATTTTTTCGCCAAGGACTCCTGCGGTACTGATGGTTGGAATCGAACCGGTATTGAGCCGGACACCGGGTTTAAGCTTTAAACGAACAATTACTTTCCCTGTTGGTGTCAGTAAGACATCGCCAACCCGACCAATATCTACCCCGGACATTTGTACCGGGGCTCCGGGGCGCAGTCCGCCTACATGTTCAAACTCTGCTTCTATTTGGTAACCACGGTCGATAATCCGACTGCCGCTTAGCCACATGAGACCGACAATTAACAGGGTAACAACGATGACCACAAAGAGCCCCACTTTTGCCTCTAAATTCAGTAACATAGCTACTTCACCACTCTCCGTTTGTTCTAATCGGACCAAGGGGGTCGCCTTGAATGAATTGGCGGAGGATAGGATTAGTGGAATCCATTATTTCTTGCGCCGGACCGATCTCGATAATTTTCCCTTGAAAAAGCAGTCCAATCTCATCCCCTACCCGGAGAGCTGTGGAGAGATCATGGGTCACGAGCAGGGAGGTGACATTTAATTGCTGCTGAACGAGAAGAATCAGTTCGTTAATCAGTCCGGCCATAATTGGGTCAAGACCAGTTGTGGGCTCATCATAAAGAATGATCTCAGGGTCCATCGCTAAGGTACGGGCGATGGCTACTCTTTTTTTCATACCGCCGGAGAGTTCGGCAGGCATCTTATCAGGGAGGGACGGATCATCACCTAAACCCACATGTGCTAGTTCACGGCCTACTCGTTCTCTTATTTCATCTTCGGTTAAAGTTCTTTTTCTTCTTAACCCAAAGGCGATGTTTTCATAAACGGACAAAAAATCAAAAAGAGCAGAGGATTGAAAAACCATGCCTCTGGAATGGCTGCTTTTGTGAGCAAGGGGGGCTGTCAGCGGATGGCCGTTAATGAGAATCCGACCGGCGGTGGGCTGAATTAAACCCATTACCAAACGGAGTAAGGTGCTTTTTCCGCATCCGCTTGGACCAATGATTACTAAGGTTTTCCCAGCAGGCACTGTAAGGGTGAGGTTGGAAAGGATCTCTCTTCCGGAAATGGAATAACATAAATTTTCAAGATAAATCATCGGACGACTCCTTAAAAAAGTCGTTATCTTATAATTCATATAAGAAAGCAGATAGAAAATAATTGATGATAAACAGGAAGATTGTACTGGCGACCACAGTTTTGGTAGTGGATACTCCGACACCGGCAGCGCCGTTTTCCGTATGAGAGCCATAGTATGTTCCGATGCCGGCAATAATTAAACCAAAGAAGAAGCCCTTGATGATGCCACCAATAAAATCCCAAGGTTTAATATAGGTGAGAATTGAATCCAGGAAAGTTAAGACGGTAATCGTTTTAAAATGAACTGCAAGCCACATCCCAGCTAATACCCCAGAAATATTAGCAATAACAATTAATAACGGCAGCATCAAAAATGAAGCAAAGATCTTGGGAGCGATCAAAAAATCGATGGGGTCTGTAGAAAGGGTTTTTAAGGCGTCAAGCTGTTCGGTAACGGACATCGAACCAATCTCGGCGGCTATAGCGGATCCGGCTCTTCCGGCCACTACTACCCCAGTTAAAACCGGAGCAAGCTCCCGAGAAAAAGCTAGGGTCAATAAGTGACCCATCTGTGAAGTTACTCCGAAATCGACAAAGGCTTTACTTAAATGGAGTGAAATTACCATTCCAGTGAAAGAAGAGATAATGATTACAATCGGTAAAGAATTAACACCAATCGCGTTCATTTCTAAGAAAGTTCTCTCCCAATCAAGGTTTCCCCGGAGTAAAGAGCGAAGACTATGTAAATAATATAAGAAAACTTCTCCAATCATTGAGAGAAAACTTAAAACAACGTGTCCCAGTGAAAAAAAGAACTTCGCCAGGACGGAAAAGATTGGGGAATGATTAGAAGATGGTTTAGTGGTCATTTTCTCCTCCGCAACAAGGTGCTTTTTTTACTTTTTGCTTCATTATTATAGAAATAAAATAGGTGAAGAAGATATTTCTTTTAATTATAACTAGGAATTACATGGTTGGCAAATGAATTTGAAATAATAATATTGCCACCACACATAAGGTCTTTGACAATAAATATATGATCATCGATCTTAAAATTAGTCCCTAAAGAAAATGATTATGACTAATATCATGGGTCAGTCGGAAATAATTATGTAATTATACACTTATTCGATTAGGAAAGCCTCCGATGACGGAGGCTTTTCGGACTTATTTATGTCGTTGAAAGATCAGGATCATTGTTTTTCCTTTTCTTTTAAGAAAAGGATTTAAAACACAGGCTAATAAGTGGCACATAAATTACCCTCCTTTTGGGAAAAATCTTTGCTAGCTCTTTACAAGTTGGTCCCTTCATTATATGATAAACATAAAAGTCTGGTACTGTAATCTTAGGGAATAAAGGAATACTGGAATGGGGGTTGAAAATCATGGTTCCGTCTAATCTAAAATATACCCAAGATCATGAATGGGTACAGGTGGAAAACGATCGGGTAACAGTAGGAATAACTGAATATGCTCAAGAGGAACTAGGTGATGTTGTTTATATTGATCTTCCAGCAGTAGGTGAAAAGTTTAAAGCCAAAGCTGGAATGGCTAGTATTGAATCGGTTAAAGCTGTTTCTGATATCTATGCTCCAATTACCGGCGAAATATTAGAAGTAAACGATAATTTGCAGCACAGCCCTGAACTAATTAACCAGGACCCTTACGGAAAAGGTTGGATCGCCGTGATTGAGGTCGCAGAGGCCAACGAATTAAAAAGTCTGCTTACCGCCCAGGAGTACCAGAAGTTAATCGGGGAAAAATGATTGGCCGTTTGCTCCCGTGGACAATAGGAACCGCCGCCTGGAATATGGCTGTGGATGAAGCAATTTTGACCGCCTATATCAATGGGGCTGCTCCTCTGACCATCCGTTTTTATGGATGGGATCCACCCGCGCTCTCCCTAGGATGTTTCCAAAACCCTCTCACTGAAAGGCAACTTGCCCTTTGTCAGAGGAAGAAGATCGATTGGGTGAAAAGACCGACAGGCGGACGAGCTGTGTTCCATGCTGATGAGATCACCTATTCTTTAATAACCGGTGAAAGAAATGATTTCTTCGGACCAGTGCTTGCCGATTATTTGCGGATTGGGATGGGTTTAAAAAAAGGTTTTGAACTTCTCGGTCTTCCGGTGCAAATGTCAGAGAAGAATAGACAGCAGAAGGTTTCCCACTCTCAAATCTGTTTTGCTTCTCAGTCTTGGTACGAGATTACCTGCCATGGGAGGAAACTGGTAGGTAGTGCTCAGCTGCGAAGGGAGCGGTCGCTTCTACAACATGGTTCGATCCTGGTTACCTTTGATGCCAAACTTTTATTGGAATTAACAGAGGAAGGAGAGCGACCAAAATCGCCGCTCCTAGCTGACCGGTTGCAACAAAGAGTAATTGGCTTAAAGGAGGCCTTAGGATATTATCCGGATAAATTCAGGGTAATTTCTGTGTTACTTAAAGGTTTAGAAGAAAAGTTAGGGATTGAGTGGAAGGAGATGCCGTTAACACCGGATGAGGTTAAATTAGCTAAGCGACTTGAGTGTGAAAAATACTCTCGCAGCTCGTCGTTGGTCTAACTTTTTGCTCTCAACAAAAAATGATTTACTTCGTAAGCAAAAAGTGAGATTGGTCTCACCTTTCGCATTTAATAAATGTGAGTAAATAGTTGGAATCGGTGGAAGGAAACCTTAAAAACAGGGGGAGGATCTAAGCTATTGCATTGTTCCTTTAATTGAGGTCAGTCCACAATAGATAGTGTGTTGCTCACGGAAAGGCTATCAATATAGGTGGTGGGATAGTAGAAAAGAAGACAACGCAATTAGCTGATTTGGAGGTAGTAAACAAATGAAAGAACCCCTGAAAATTTTCGTTGGCGACCAGGTTCAGATGAAAAAACCGCATCCTTGTGGTGGGATGGATTGGGAGATTTTACGAGTGGGAATGGATATTCGACTTAAATGTCTGACTTGTGGTCGTCTGATCTTAATACCCCGGGTTAAGTTAGAAAAAGGGCTAAAGAAAATTATTAAATCAATAAATCCTGAACTTCAAGATGAAGAATAACCTCTGCGCCTTACTCTTCGAGAAAACTTCTTTGCCTAAAAATTAAAAAGGAAACCGGGAACTTGTCTAATTGATGGTTAGATGTTATAATCAAATAGTGTGCTTCCCTGCTTCGATAATTGAATCGGGGCCGCAAGTCCAGAGGGAGGAGGTGTCAAAGAATGACATTATATGAAAGCGTCATCGTCTTCAACCCCCAGCTAGATGAGGAAAACCTTGAAAAAGCCATTGCTAGGGTAGAAGAAGTAATCAAAAACGGCGCCGGTGAAATCACCAAGCTTGACCGTTGGGGTAAGAGAAGACTTGCCTACGAGGTTAAGGGGTTTACCGAAGGCTTTTATCTATTAATAGAGATGAATGCGCCCAGTTCTACCTCACAAGAACTAGATCGAGTGCTTCGCATCTCCGATGATGTTATTCGTTATTTGATCATCAGATTAAACACCTAATAAAAAGGTGGTGTGTAGTAAATGAATCATGTCATATTAATTGGCAGATTAACCAGAGATCCGGAATTAAGGTATACCCCGAACGGGGTTGCGGTAGCCAACTTCTCCTTGGCGGTAGATCGGTCTTTTACTAACCAGGCTGGGGAGAGAGAGGCTGACTTTATTCCAGTAGTTGTCTGGCAAAAACTAGCTGAGACCTGTGCTAATCATCTGCATAAAGGAAGATTAGTGGCCGTTGACGGCAGGTTACAGATCCGGAGCTATGAAACACAGGATGGTCAAAAGCGAAGGGTTGCAGAAGTTATTGCTGCAAGTGTAAAGTTTCTTGATCGGGCAAATGAGAGCAGAAAGGCTACTGCGACCGAGGATTCCGATTCTACTGAGGATTTTTCCTCAACTGAACTTGGAGAGATAAATTTAGATGATTTACCCTTTTAGTTTAAATTAACGGTCATGTGGAGGTGAAATTTTGGTACGAGAAAGAGGTAAAAAAAAGAGACGTGTTTGCACCTTTTGTGTTGATAAAGTTGAACACGTTGATTATAAAGAGCTTGGCAAATTGCGTAAATTTATTACGGAACGGGGGAAGATACTTCCCCGTAGAATATCAGGTAATTGTGCCCAACACCAACGGCAGCTAACAGTGGCGATCAAGCGGGCTCGACAGTTAGCGCTATTACCGTATTCTAGTGATTGATAGAAAAAAAGGTGGAGGCAAAAAAGCCTCCTTTCTTTTTCCAAAAGTAAGTGGAAGGAAAACTTTCTCCGGTGTTGAATAGAAGTGAAAATAAGGGGGGTTTAAAATGCCCCACCCCAACCAGGAAGTAGATATTGCCCGTAATCTTCGGACAATCGAATGGCTTAAAACTGAGATTTTAGAAGGAGTTTCTTTTCTATTTAAAGCCTTAATCAAAAACGATGAGGGCGTGCTGACCCAGGCATTAGCTTCAATTATACTGGCCTGTTATTTTTTGGCAAAAAGGTTGGGAATCAATTACGACCAACTTGATAACATGGTTGAGGATCAACTCCGTTCCCATCTGGAAACCGAACATCAACTAGAAAAGTGGTACGGGGATATTTCTGCTTGTTTAAATTATATGCAAGAGAAAAACCAACGCTGAAGAAAGAGGATATTATGGGCCAAGGATCTAGTTTGGGAGGTGGAGATTTATAGTGAAAGTAATTCTATTAAGCGATGTTAAAGCCCTGGGGAAAAGAGGGGAGATCAAAGACGTAGCTGATGGCTATGCCCGTAACTTATTATTTCCAAGAAAATTAGCAGTAGAGGCTACACCTGGTAATATTAGGAAACTAGAAGAAGAGAAGACTCGACTTGCGCTGAAGGAAGCTAAAGATGAAGGAGCAGCTAAAAAGGTAGCCGAGAAATTAGACGGATTGGCCTTAACCTTCCAGATGAAAGCTGGAGAAGGAGGAAAACTTTTCGGTTCAATTACCAGCAAAGATATTACTGACCAGATTTGGAAAAAAGTTAAAATTGAGATTGATAAGAAACAACTTAACCTGTCAGAACCCATTAAATCCATGGGACGGCATAAAGTAATGGTCCACCTTTACCGGGGCGTCACTGCCACCTTGGAGATCCATGTGGTAGCTGAAGGGTAAGGCGATAAAGCCTTAGGGAGGAATTAGTCGTGAAAAGTGCGCTCAGAGGTATTGGAGAAGAGAGCCAGAGTGTATCCTGGCGAGACCGTTTCCCGCAAGAAGATCAGTTGTACCGACAGGTAACCGCCATCTATTCTCTCCTGGCGAACCTCTATGGTTCCGACAAACTGGTAATGAAAGCCGGGAAGCTCGATGCTCTAAAACTGATGCGTTCCAAAGTTTTAGAGGAAAGAGTATTAGCTTTGCAACGGTTAGTCTATGAAGATCCTACTCTTGATCAGGTTCCGAAAGCGGGTGACCTGCCAACGGTCTTGAATGAAATCGAAGAAGAGATTGCTGATTTGATTGCGAGAAAAACGGTAGAAGAAAAGATTGAGAAGAAGATTGCTGAACGGATGCAACTAAGACACGAAGAATATGTGAAAGAAATAAAAATGCAAGTATTAAAGGAAGTTAATGGTCCTGATAATCCTTATACTTTAAAAAAATATGCTGAATTAGAAAAACTTGAGCATATTTCTCTGTCCCGTTCCGCCCTTGAGAAACTAAGACCTTCTTCGTTAGAACAGGTAATAGGGCAGGAGGCAGCCATCCGTGCTTTATTGGCCAAATTGGTTTCTCCTTTTCCTCAGCATGTTATTGTTTATGGACCTCCTGGCGTAGGGAAGACGACCGTAGCCCGGTTGGTTTTAGAAGAGGCCAAGAAGGTTCATTATACACCATTTGCTCAAGACGCGCCTTTTGTAGAAGTAGATGGGACGACTTTGCGTTGGGACCCCCGAGAAGTAACGAATCCACTTTTGGGTTCAGTCCATGATCCAATCTATCAGGGGGCAAGACGGGATTTGGCTGATGGCGCTATCCCCGAACCTAAACCCGGGTTAGTTACTGAAGCTCACGGTGGAATTCTTTTTATTGATGAAATTGGCGATATGGACCCGGTGCTTATGAATAAGCTTTTAAAAGTACTAGAGGATAAAAGGGTAAAATTTGACTCAGCTTATTATGATCCGGATGATCCTGGGGTTCCTAAGTATATAAAAAAATTATTTGAAGAGGGAGCGCCAGCTGATTTTATTTTGGTGGCGGCAACGACTAGAGATCCTTCTGAGTTAAGCCCTGCTTTGCGTTCCCGTTGCGCTGAAGTTTATTTCGAGCCTTTAACCAGTAAATCAATTGCCCAGATCGTGACCGATGCCGCTCAGCGCCTAGACGCAGAACTAGATCCAGAGATCTCTAGCCTGATTAGCGACTACTCGATTGAAGGCAGAAAAGCGGTTGGGATTTTAGCCGATGCTTTTGGTCTGGCTCTTTACCAACGACATAAGACTATAGATGTTACTCAGATACAAATTAATAAAAACGATTTAATGGAAGTAATTAGAGCGAGCAGGCTTTCTCCTTATGTAACAGTAAAGGGCAGTTCGCAAGGGGAAATTGGGAAAATTTTTGGCTTAGGTGTTAGTGGGTTTATTGGTTCAATTATCGAAATTGAGGCGGTAAGTTTCCCTGCAGAGAAAGGTAAAGGGAAATTACGCTTTAACGACACCGCTGGTTCCATGACTAAAGACTCCGTCTTTAATGCGGCTTCTGTTGTCCGTTTACTAACAGGTTTGGATATTTCCGATTACGATATTCATGTTAATGTGGTGGGCGGTGGCAAAATTGATGGTCCTTCCGCAGGAGTGGCAATAACACTTGCGATCATTAGTTGTCTTTTACAGCGTCCCATTCGACAAGATATTGCCGTAACTGGCGAAGTCTCTATTCAGGGCAAAGTTAAAGAAGTTGGCGGCATCTTTGAAAAGATTTACGGAGCGAAACAAGCCGGAGTCAGTTTAGTTTATGTTCCGAAAGAAAATGAGTGGAGCATTCCTGCAGTTTTAGATAGCATTACAGTGAAAACTGCTACCACGGTACAAGAATTAATGGAACAGATCTTTCTTCTTCAGTGAACTACTTAGAAAATACTTCTCGAT
>DHOO01000008.1:5220-29461 GCA_002409975.1 Firmicutes bacterium UBA5388 | reverse complement strand
TAATTTAAAATCTGTATTTTTTATGTTATAATATTCAATAATAGAAGATGGTGTAGTATCCTAGTCGGAAATCCGTTTCGAAGACGGGCCTAAAAATCCGTCACGGGCACATCGATGAAGTCCCTGGTGCTAGCCGCTGACGCCCAGTTGGGGGCGGTGCTGGGGGTTAAGGTAAAGGGGCGACCCACAAAGGCATGTGGGCATTGACCCCTTACCGTGGAGACCCAAGTGTGTGGGAAAGCTTAAGGGCGAAACTACGGCTTGGGATTGAACCTGCATACGGTATGAAAAAAGTTATTACTTATTAAGTATCGATGCAGTGTAGCCTGCCTTGAGGTGGGGTGAGGAGGATAACGGGTATCAAGTGGAAGTTCTTGAAGGCCTAAGAACACTGCTCTTTGCTGTTTGAAACCCATTCTGCAAAAGAGGCTAGAAACGTCTAGTTTCCGTTGAGGAAAACTCCTAGGCTATTCCTATGGGGGACAATTGTTGAGGATTGCGGTGTGGACTAAGTGGTGATCCAGTTTTACCGTAGGCGACTCGGTAAGACGTTCATAAAGGGAAACCGCCGGAATGGTAACGTTCCGGAGAATGTCGGGAAAACCTACTGGACCTTAAGCTACAATGTTTACTCAATAATTGACCATCTTCTTAATTTTGGATGGAGGAGTATTGTTTGTCTGGTAGTCAACAAAAGGCATTACAGGTCGGGTTTCTGACTTTTTTTTTATCTATTTCTATTTCGATTCTTTTTCAGATTACACAGGCCACTACAGTTTATTGGGTTTCGGCTTTAGTTTTATCAGCAGTAATCTTATTAGGAATTCTATTTGATATTATTGGTACGGCGACCACGGCTGCTTCAGAAAAACCTTTTCATGCGATGGCTAGCGACCGGGTCTTTGGCGCTAAAAAGGCCATCGAATTAGTGAGAAACGCTGACCAGGTTGCTAGTTTCTGTAATGATGTGATTGGAGACATCTGCGGCACTGTTAGTGGCTCATTAGGCGCCGCTTTGGTTATTGATTTTGTGTTAAATAATAACATTGCGCAGTTAAGGGACGTATTTTCAATAACTATTGTTGGTTTAATATCTGCAGTAACAGTGGGAGGAAAAGCTGCGGGAAAATCTTTTGCCATCAATAAATCCCATGAGATAGTGTTGAAGGTAGCTTTTTTTCTGGAAAAGTTTGAACAAATAGTCAACCGAAAAAAGAATAATGGGAAGAATAAAAAACAAAGGCTTAAAACAAATCATAAATAATTGAATGAGGCAATTCCTAAAACAAGAGTGGGGTAATAAAAAGATGCTTGATGACCTAAAACTTCCTGAGGATCTAAAAAATTTATCTTATAATAAATTAGAGATTTTAGCTGAGGAGATACGTGCTCTCTTAATTAAAACCATTTCAAAGAATGGTGGTCACCTTGCTCCGAATCTAGGAGTGGTTGAGCTTACTTTGGCTCTTCATAAGGTCTTTACTAGCCCTTATGATAAAATAATCTGGGATGTTGGCCATCAGTCTTATGTACATAAAATAGTAACTGGGCGCTTAAGTAATTTTTCAACTCTTAGACAATTAGGAGGAATTAGTGGGTTTCCTAAACCAGAAGAGAGCCCTCATGATATTTTTGCGACTGGACACAGTAGTACTTCAATTTCGGTTGGTCTTGGTCTAGCCAAGGCCAGAGATCTTATCGGAGAAAAATATAAAGTAGTTTCGGTGATTGGGGATGGCTCTTTAACCGGTGGGATGGCCTTTGAAGCTCTCAACTATACTGGACATCTTAAGACTAATCTGATCGTGATTCTTAACGACAATGAGATGTCGATCGCTCCTAATGTAGGTGCGCTTTCTAACTATTTAAGCAGGCTAAGAATGAATCCGATGGTTTATAAATTAAAAGAAGAGCTTCAACAGTTAATTCAGAAGATTCCTAAAGTAGGGGAGACTACTTTTAGATATCTGGATAAAATCAAGGATAGCCTGAAGTACTTAGTGATTCCTGGAATTCTCTTTGAAGAACTAGGATTTACTTATTTTGGTCCTGTAGATGGGCATAATCTGCGCCAATTAAGTCAGGCGTTATTAGATGCTTCTGAACATAAAGGACCAATACTAGTTCATGTTTTAACCAAAAAAGGAAAAGGCTATAAGCCAGCTGAAGATGATCCCAGTAAATTTCATGGGGTTTCCGGATTTGAGATTAGTACCGGGTATCTTCCTTTTAAACCTGGCCCTCCTACTTATACAGAGGTTTTTGGAAAAACCCTTGTGGAAGTAGCCTCACATGATGAGAGGATAGTCGCCATTACGGCTGCCATGACCGAAGGAGCTGGTTTGAAAGAATTTTCTCAGCGTTTCCCGAATCGTTTTTTTGATGTGGGAATTGCTGAAGGGCATGCTGTAACAATGGCTGGAGGTCTGGCCCGAGCGGGAATGAAACCGGTGGTGGCTATTTATTCAACTTTTTTGCAGAGAGCCTTCGATCAGATTCTTCACGATGTTTGTTTACAAGGATTGCCAGTAATTTTTGCCTTAGACCGGGCTGGTGTGGTTGGCGAGGATGGGCCAACTCATCATGGAGTATTTGATCTTTCCTATCTTCGTATGATCCCAGGGATAACGATTATGGCGCCTAAAGATGAAAACGAGCTTAGGCAGATGTTATTATTAGCCGTTGACATGGACAAACCTGTTGCCATCAGGTACCCTCGGGGGCAAGGCAGAGGTATAAAACTTTCGCTGCAACCAACTTTTCGCCTAGGTGAAGCTGAGGTCCTAAGAGAAGGTGAACATGTAGCCCTTCTCGCCCTTGGTCCGATGGTTCACATCGCCGAGAAAGCGGCGGAACTTCTAACACAAGTTGGCATCTATAGCACTGTAATAAACTGTCGGTTCATAAAACCTCTGGATCAACAAACGATCCTTTATTGGGCCCGGCGGGTTCCGCATATTATTACAGTAGAGGATCATGTTTTAACTGGAGGTTTTGGCTCTGCAGTGCTAGAACTTCTGGCTGAAGCGGGGATTAGAAAGCTCCAAATTTCGAGATTGGGATATCCGGATCGATTTATAGAATCCGGAACCATTCAGGAATTACAAGCGCTTTATGGTTTAAACGAGGAGGGCATCTATCAAGTAGTGACTGGACGGTTACTGACCTTAGCTGGTGTGGACGCTAGAAAGTAAGGTCGATTTAACGAATTGATTGGTTGTTTCTAGAAGATAAATCAATAGACTAATTAGAATCCGGGATCTCGGATTCTTTTTTGATCGGCTTCTTAATAGTGAATTTACTATTAGCTTCTCATGGGCCATTGAGTTTAAACATTTATTATCCTTTCCGGGAATAGAATTTCAGTAGTCGCTCACGCTGGCTACCGCCCGCACAAGTGAAGTGATGAAAATATGGCTTTCATGCGGAACTGCCTACAAAGGCTATCATTCGCTACGAGTGACGAGCGACCAGCGACGAGAGGAGGAGTTTAATGGGTCCAGAGAGAGTTCATTTTGAAGCAGAGGTAGTGATTATAGGGGGTGGAACTGCGGGCTGTTTAGCGGCAGTAACAATTAAAGAACAGGCTCCTACAGCAAGGGTTATTATTATGGAAAAAGCCGATATCAGGAGGAGTGGCTGCCTGGCGGCAGGAGTTAATGTAATTAAAGCTTATCTCCATCCAGGAGAGACTCCTGAAAGTTTTCTAAAAGATATTCGGCATGAAGCAAGAGGGTTAGTCCGGGAAGACCTGGTTCTTTCGGCGGCAAAAAGGCTAAATGAAGTAGTAGAAAAGGTCGAGAGATGGGGCTTATCGATCCTTAAAAACGCTAATGGAGCTTATCTTCCTCATGGTCGCTGGGGAATTAAGGTTGATGGGGAAAAATTAAAACCCCTGTTGGCCGAGAAAGTGAAGGAGAAAGAAGTAAAGGTTTTAAACCGTGTTGCTGCCACTAATTATTTGCTTTCAAAAGAAGGTAGAGTGATTGGTGTAGCTGGGATAGGGGTTAGGGATGCCTGCTTTTATATCATAAAAGCTAGTACTATTCTATGTACAACGGGAGGATGTGCTGGACTTTATCGGTCTCGTAATCCGGTTGATGGTCACCATCAGATCTGGTATTCCCCGTTCAATACGGGTAGTGGTTATGCCATGGGAATTAGGGCTGGAGCGGAGATGACCAGTTTTGAAATGCGTTTTATTGCTCTAACCATTAAAGATGTGGCAAGTTCGATTAGCATATTGACTCGAGATTGTGGCGCATACTTGCTCAATTCATATGGACAGCAATATCTGACCAGTAAAAATGATACTGTTTCAGATCTTCCTTTTCCCTCTTGCCTTTCCTTATTTGCTTATCTTCAGGAGCTTAAAGAAGGTCGGGGGCCATGTTTTTTAGAAACCCGGCAATTAACAGATAAACAGGTTAGAGAGTTGAAAGAATCTTACCTAAATGAGAATCCGGCAACTGTTCTTTACTGGGTCACTAATGGGGTCGAACCGGAGAAAAAACCAGTAGAAATTTCCAGCACGGAACCTTATATTGTGGGTGGACATGGTCAAGCTGGCTATTGGATTGATCAGGAAAGGCGTACTACTATAGGGGGAGTTTATGCCTGTGGAGACGTAGCGGGGGGTTATCCTTCGAAATATATTGGTGGTAGCTGGGCGGAAGCCATAATTGCTGGAGAGACGATTGTTGACCAGTTAACGTCAGTGGTGGGCGATCATGAGCTAATGGCAGGAATTTTCCTTGAAGAACAACGCGTCTTTGCTCCCTTAGAGCGATACCGTCGGGGTTTAACAGGAATTGAACCATGGGAGATGGAAGAGAGGCTGCAAAAAATTATGGAGGAATATGCGGGTGGAATCTCTTGTCGCTATGAACTAAGTGAGCCTAGACTACTTAGGGCTAAAGAAGATCTTTCTCAACTAAACGATCAAGTATCTTATCTGCTCGCCAAGAATAGTCACCAATTAATGAAAGCCCATGAGGTGCTTGATTTGCTAGATGTTGCCAAGGTGACAGTGGAACACCTTTTGTACCGGAGAGAGACTAGGTGGCCAGGTTTTCAAACAAGAGTAGATTATCCGGAAAGATGTGACCTGCACTGGAGGAAATTTATAAATAGTAGGCGAAACCATAACGGTGCAATTGAAATGATAGAACGTCCTTATCACCAACTTATCTAATAGGGAGCAACCAAGATGCTGGCTGGTAATAAGCTTAAAGATGGAAGGAGAAAAAAGATGGGAGTTTGGATCAAAAGAGAACAATGTATTGGTTGCGGAGAATGCGTTCAGATCTGTCCAGGCGATCTACTTTACCTGGATCAAGAAGAAAAAGTATCTATCCGTAGCTCAAGAGAATGTTGGCAGTGTATGGCTTGTGTGAAGTGTTGTCTTTTCGAAGCCCTCTCTCCTAAACTTCCATATTCCAGCGCTGATTATGGGGGAACGCTTTGCCCTTATCAAGGACAAAAGAAGATAAATTGGGTTAGCAAAAATAAGGGGGGAAGAGTTGAAAAATATTTTCCTACCAAGCAATTTGGATGAGTTGAAACAGGAAAAATATAAAAAACGAGCAGGTATCTTTCTCCAAACGTCGAAACATATTTAGAGAAAATGTTGAATTTTAGAGGTTTTTGTTGATGGAGAAATTAGCTAAAAAGATAACCCTATGGTTTAAAGATAACTTAATTTTAAATGAGGAGCAAGCTGAAGTTATTGAATATTCAATTATTTCCTTATTGTTACTTTTATTTAATTTCTTTTTTTTAAGCTTTTTTTGCTGGATTTTTGGGGTGTTAAAACTTGGCGTAACTGCAGCTTTAACTGCAGTTTTCTTTCGTTCGGTAACTGGGGGCGCACACTTATCTGCACCGTGGAGGTGTATGTTTATTTCTTCTTTACTTCCTACGGTTTTTGGCTTGGTAGGGAAATATATCAGCCCGAATTTCCCGGAAAGGTGGCTAATACTTTTTTTACTCTGTTGTTTTATTCTTAACCTAATACTAGTGCAAAAATTTGCCCCAGCTGAGGTCAAAGAGCGTCCCCTTCGCTCTGAGCAAAAGAGGAGGTTTAAGCTTCTTGGGTTAGTATTTACTGGGCTCTGGTTAATGTTGGTCATGTTGTTAGTGCAATTTGAGCACAAAGATTTAGTAGTGGCGAGCGCTTTAGGCTTTTTATGGCAAGGGGTAACCTTGACACCATCAGGTTTTCACATATATAAACAGCTTAGTAACTTGGGAACGAAAAAAGAAGGGAAGGTGCGATCATGAAGAAAAATATTTTACGTCTTATGGCGTCACTTTTATTTCTATTTGCGGCAGTTTCTTCTGTTTCTGCATGTGCATTTATAGGCTATCAACCGAACTTACCGAAAAGATTTCAGTAAGTTAACACAATTTATACTTTAAGGAATTGCATAATTCAATTGTTTAAGATTTAATCACAATATATTGATAGCCTAATATCAGCTAAACACTATATATTGTGGTTAAATATAAGCTTGAGGTAATTATGCAATTCCCTTACTTAAAGATGGTGTCAAGGTTAATTATGACAAAATTAATTAGATCCTTACCTTAATTTAAAATTGTAACAGATTATGCATTTCCCAAAACAAAAGCAAAAATTAATCTTGATGCAACAAGTTGTTCACGCTGGCTACCGAGCGCCCACGTGAAATGAAGGGAATCGAAACCGGTGAATTAAACCTAGGATTTTCTAAGAAAAATATCTTTTACACTGTAACAGTTGAATATAGGGGTAGCATAAATAGGTCGAACAAGGAGTTAAACATGAATGCGATTTTTCTAAAACTACTCTACTACATACCAGAAGGGCTTATCCTCTGTTTAGCTTCGTTTACATTTTTAGGGATTAAAGCTAAGAACAAAAGTATATTGATTTTTGGCTTTTCTTTTGGCTTAAGTACTTTTTTGTTGCGTGATCTCGTTTTTAATTTACTCCCCTTACCACTGGGACTTCATACTATGATCCTGTTTTTGCTTAACATAATTTTTTTGCTTGTTATTTTCAAACTACCCTTTTTAGCAGCAGTGATATGTGATCTAGTCTACTTTTTCACCATTATCCTAGTTGAGATTGTTATCTTAAATTTATTTAGCTTTGTTGGTATTTCAATGGCCCATATTATAAATTCCGGGGCAATATCATATTTATATGGATGGCTTAATTTATTAGTAATTATTGTAATTGTCTACCTTTTAAAAAAGCGAAAAATAGTTCTACTACCGATCAGCAAATTGACAGGAATGAACAGCCATGAATAAAAAACTACTAATTTTCGAATTGGTTTTGATCTGTTTAACTTTTTTGTTTGGTTCCTACTTTTTTTATTGGGAAATATTATTACGTAAAGATATCTCTAACCAAGAATACTTTATCTATTTTGCTTTAATTACTTCCGTTTTAACTTTAATTATTTTGTTTTTTCGTCACAACGTGTTAAATTTAAATAAAGAAATCCAAGAAAAAAATGATCTTCAAAAACAATATATTCAAAAATTAAACAAAACCTATGAAGGTACTCTTAAAGCGCTGGCTTATGCGCTGGATTATCGGGATCACGAAACCTGGGGTCACTCAGCGCGGGTGGTTGGTTATGCTACTGCCATTGCCGAAAAAATGGGGCTTGGACAAGAGGAGTTACAAAAACTTGCCTGGGCGGGGTTTCTTCATGATATCGGGAAAATTGGTGTTCCTGATAGTATCCTTTTAAAAAAAACCAAACTCCAACCGCAGGAATGGGAAGCGATCAAACGCCATCCGGAATTAGGGTACGAGATTGTGAAACAGATTGATTTCTTAGAATCGGCTGCTCATATTATTTTACTCCATCATGAACATTATGATGGTAGCGGTTATCCACTGGGGTTAAAAAGTGAAAAGATACCTCTTGCCGCTCGTATTTTTGCAGTGGCAGATGCTTTAGATGCGATGACAAGTAACCGCCCCTATCGTCCGGCACATTCTATGGAAGAGGCTGTAAACGAGGTTCTAAGACTTTCAGGAAAGCAATTCTGCCCAGAATGTGCTAAAGCACTAATAGCTCTAGGGATTAAAAATTTGCATCAGATTGAACTTCGTGTTAAGGATCATGGGGATGTAAAGATGCTGCGGAGAGGTTTGGAACCTTGGCAGGTAGTGAACTAATGCTTGGGACACGATATGAAAAAATCGAAAATATTTGTATGGGGAGAAAAGAATGATACTAAAACCGATAGTTAAGTTTAGTTATTATATAATAGAAAGTTTTTTTCTAAGTAAAATTAGTCTGCGACTGATTGGTCATCAAGCTAAAAGAAGACAGTTCTTTTTGTTCAGCTTCTTATTTGGACTAGCTACCTTTTTGCTGCGAGAGGTATTATTTCCCCTTTGGGAGATTCCAGTTGGAATTCATACCATCATTCTTTTTATTATCAATATCGCGTTATTAAAACTCTTTTTTAGGCTTAACTTTTACATGGTCATTATTTGTGATCTCTTTCATTTTTCCTTTGCAATTATCCTTGATACCATTAATATGTGGTTTTTTGCGTTGATGGGCATTGACGCTCCTCAAATATTGGCCTCGTTTTTATTTTCTACTCTGTTTTGTCTAATAAATATTATTTATTATGCAGTGATACTTTATATTTTGAAGAAAACTGGTTTTATCTTAATACCTGTTAATGGTGTTAAGGAAAGCTTTTAAGTAATCGTTCACGTCGGCTATCGCTAGCAAACGTGAAAGCGATGAAAATCAAAGCCGGGCGCCTCGACAAGCATAAAGGATTATTCTTGTGATCAAATCTTTTAATAATTGAACTAGTCAATTCCTTAAGCTATAATACCCTGGAGGGGGAGAAATTTTGCCTAAAAAACGGTCTTGGATCATACTTATGTTGATTCTTATTCCGATGATTGCTATTTTTTTACGTATCTATATAATAAGAAGACCAATCCAAAAAAGTAGCTTTCTTTTTGGCACTTTAATTAGGATTACAGCATATGGCCCAAAGGCTCACCTGGCGATTGAAAAGGCGTTTATAGAGATGCGAAGGATTCAAAATTTTACTACGCAGGAGCAGGGGGAAGTAGCAAGGATTAATGATAACGCCGGACTGCATCCCATACCAGTTAGTGATGGATTGTTCTCATTTTTACAGGTGGTTTTCGCCATGGCTGAGGAGAGTCAAGGTTACTTTAATCCAGTAATTGGGGCTTTGGTAGAAATTTGGGATTTTGATTATGAAGGTGAAGGTAGAATCCCTTCTCCTCACGAAGTTCAATCAGTTTTACCTTTGACGCAGAGAAAGCTGGTGGAGTTAAACGAAGAGGAGAAGACGGTCTTCTTAAAACAAGCAGGAATGAAGCTAGACTTAGGTGGGGTGGCTAAGGGTTATGCTGTCGACCGGGCTTGGGAAATATTGAGCCAAGCCGGGGTCCATGGAGCTTTGATTAATGGTGGAGAAAGTAGTATCCGCGTTTTAGGGGAGAGACCGGGCGGAGGAGCCTGGCGAATTGCCATCTCCCATCCTCGTAACAGCGAGTGGATTGGAGTGCTGGAACTAACTTCAGGGAAGGCAATCGGAACCTCTGCTGATACCGAAAGATATATTGAGGTCGATGGGAGAAGATATTCCCATCTCCTTCACCCTTATACTGGTTATCCGCCAGCGGATATTTTTGCTGCTACCGTAGTTGCAGACACTGCGCTTGAGGCCGATCTATACTCGACGGCTGTTTTTGTTGCAGAAGATCAGGAACGGCGCCAGTTTCTTATTAAACGTTCTTTAGAGGGAATCTTGGTTTATAGTAATCTAGAAGTAAAGATGACTACAGGTATAAAAGAAATGCTTAGGGAGGCAAAATAAAAAGTAAGGAGGAAAATTCTTATTGATGCTGCTAATACTGCTAATAAGGTTTGGCAGTTTGTCCTTAGTTACTTACTAGCTATTCATATACAAGGTTTTTTAGTCGAAGAAAAGCATTATTCGTGGTTAGCCTTGTCAAAGGGTTTAAACTGTGGTAAACTTTATGTATTAGCAATGTCTTGGCAAAGGAGTGGGTTTTTAGCCCACTCTTTCTCTTGATTGCCATTTAATAAAGCACTACTGTAATTGGAAAAAGGAGAATATTCATGAGCCAGAAGGTCAAAACCGTCCTTTGGGAGTTAGCAAAAAAAATTGGAGAAGAGCTTGGTTACGAGGTTGTTGAGATTGTTTTAACCAAGGAAGGCTCAAGCAGAATCTTAAGGATATTTATTGATCATCCAGAAGGAATAGGGATTAAAGATTGTGAAGCCTTTAGCCAGCAGTTAAGCGCAATTTTAGATGAAAAGGATCCGATTTCCTCTTCCTACTTGTTAGAAGTATCATCTCCAGGAATCGATCGACCCCTGACCAAACCAGAGCATTTTCGAAGATTTGTTGGTCAATGGGTAGAGCTTAAACTTTACACTCCTGTTCAGGGTCGAAGAAAGCTCAAAGGAAAGCTTGGAGGGTGGTCTGATGGGGAAAACGGAAGAGTATTACTAGAGGTGGATGGCGAGAAACTAATTATTCCTTGGGCACTAATTTCGAAAGCTCGTTTGAGTTACATAGATTAAGGAAGGTTTAAGGGAGGACATTGGGATGAACCGAGAGTTAATAGAAGCATTAAACTTAGTTGAAAAAGAGAAGGGAATTTCCAAGGAAGTATTGATTGAAGCTATTGAGTCTGCTTTATCTTCAGCATATAAAAAAGACCAAAGAGGAAACTCCAATATTAAGGTGGAATTAAATCCAGAGACTGGGGATTTTCATATTTATGCCTATAAAGAAGTGGTTATAGAAGTAGAGGATGAGACTTCAGAGATTAATTTGGCAGAGGCAAAATCAAAAGATCCGCTCTATAATGAAGGAGATATGGTAGAATTTGAAATCTTTCCAAAAGAGTTTGGACGGATTGCTGCTCAAACTGCTAAACAGATTGTAGTTCAGCGGATCCGCGAAGCAGAGCGAAGTTTGATCTATGACGAATTTTCATCCCGGGTAGATGATGTGATTACTGGAACGATTAGGCGATTTGAACAGAAAACGGTTTATATAGATCTAGGAAAAACAGAAGCTATTTTACCCCCTCATGAACAGATACCGGGGGAACATTTTGAACAAGGCGCCAGAATTAAGGCTTATCTGGTGGAGGTTAAAAAAGGGTCTAAAGGCCCTCAGATTATACTTTCTCGAGCTAAGAATGGACTGCTTAAAAGGCTCTTAGAGTTTGAAGTTCCCGAGATCCAAGAAGGAATTGTTGAGATTAAAAGTGTGGCCAGGGAACCTGGCGTCCGTTCTAAAGTAGCGGTTTATAGCAAGTTTGAGAATGTAGATCCGGTAGGGGCTTGTGTAGGAGCAAAAGGTTCGCGAGTACAGATGATTGTGCGTGAATTAAAAGGAGAAAAAATTGATGTTATCTTATGGGATGAGGATCCTGCGAAATTTATTACCAGAGCTTTAAGTCCGGCCAAAGTATGTGAGGTAAAACTACTTTATAGTAAAAAGAGTTCGATTGTTGTTGTTCCAGATAATCAGTTATCTTTAGCCATTGGCAAAGAGGGGCAAAATGCCAGGTTAGCTGCACGTCTTACTGGGTGGAGAATAGATATTAAGAGTGAAACTCAAGCGGAAGAAGCTAAAGATGAAATCGCGACACTCATGGCTGGAGAAAAAGATTTTACCCCTCAAGTATATGATTGGGACGAAATCCTCCCCGACGAAGAGAAAGAGAGGGAAGAACCAGTAGAGGAAAGTGTAATCGATGAAGAGTTGGCGCCTCTTGAAAGCGCTGGGGAAGAAGAACTTGCTCACCCCAATGATCCAAGTGGGATCGAAGAGGAAAGTTTTGAGGGAGTAGCTAAAAAGAAAAAGACAAAAAAACGTTCAAAACAAAGAGCCAAGGAGTTAATTGATGAACTAGAGGAAGGTATTGATCTCTTTAGGGATGAAAGTGAGGACTTAGAAGAAGAAGGCCTAGAATTTTCCGAAAAAGATACTGAGTTAGTTTTTACGGAAGAAGATACTTCCGGCTTTACGATCGGGCAACTCCTTTCCGAGGAATTAAAAGAGAAATTTAGCCTCGGTGAAAAGAAGAAAAGTAAAGATTCCCGTAAAAAAGGAGGGAAAGGTTAATGGCTGTACGTGTTCGCAAGGTTCCCCAACGAACTTGTATTGGCTGCAATGAGATTAAGAATAAAAATGAACTAATCCGGATTGTAAGAACTCCGGAAAGTGATGTTCTTGTAGACTTCACTGGCAAGAAATCGGGGAGAGGCTGTTATATCTGTCCTTGTCTTGACTGTTTGGAGAAAGCTTTTAGGGGTAACTATTTGGGAATCAAACTTGGAATTAGCATCGCTCCAGAGCTTAAGGAAAAATTGAAGATGGAGTTGGGAGCGGCGATTCTTAAATGAAGAGCGTTCTTAATCTGCTCGGTATAACTCGTAAAGCCGGGAAACTAACATTGGGATTTACAGCGACATCTTTAGCAATAAAAAAAGGTAGGATTTTAATAGTTGTGATGACTAAGGATTCATCACCCAATACTACAGAAAAAATAGAACGGCTTTGCAAGAAATATCAAGTTGATATATATTATCTTTTTAATCAGATTGAATTAGGGCGGGCTCTAGGAAAAAGTAATCTGACTGTTGTTGGTGTAGCCTCAAAGGAAATGGCTTCTACTATAAAAAAACAGATTCTTTCCGCCCGGATGGAATAATCGGAGGTGGTTCAATGGCTAAAATGCGTGTTTATGAACTGAGTAAAGAAGTAGGTATTCAAAGTAAAGATTTGATCATCATCCTGAATCAGATGGGAGCTGGGGTTAAAAACCATATGAGTACTGTGGATGAGGAATATGTAGCGCAAGTGCGTAGTTCTTTTAATACAAGTGGGGTGACAACTAAGAGAAAAAGCACTGTCGTGGAGAGTTCAAAAACCGTTAGTTCAAAGGTTAAAACCTCTACGGTAACAGAAAAAGAGTCTCCTTTACCCAAAAAACAAGAACAGAAACCAAAGGGAAAAGTTGAACAAGAACAACAATCGTCAATTCGGGAAAGGGCGACAACTCCTCGACAACAACCCCTTAAGAAACAGGCGAGTACGCCGGTTCAACCAAAACCTACTGGGCAACGTCAGTCCAGTCCAGTTAAGCCAGGTGGGTCGCCATCAATCTCACAGCAAGGCAGTAATAAAGGGCGTTTGGATGCGGAGGACCGGAGACACCTAGCGGGTTCTAAGGGAACTCAGAGTTCTCCTCGTCTCACAGATCAGCCTATAAGACAGACACCCTCATCAACATCTACTTCTACTTCCACGAGAATTACAGAGGGAATACGAACAGGGAAACAGTCAGAGGCTCCAGTAAAACCAGGAGAAAAGCAGACGAAACGAACTTTTTCTGCTACTCCTCCTAAAGGGAAGCAGCAGACCAGACCTGCTTCAAGTCCTTCCTCAGGAGGGAAACGGCTTTCTACGGAGGAATCAGATAGAAAGCAGGATGGTTCCAGATTAGGAAAAGGACGAAAAAAGGAGAACCTCAGCAAGATGCCACAGTATCAAAAACGGAGACCAGCATTTAAAAAACCAAAGGCGCCGCAACCTGCAACTAATGTTAAGTCGGTTCAGATCCCTTTAGACATTACTGTCAAGGAGTTTGCGCAAGCAATTGAGGTTTCCGTCTCCGATGTTATTAAGAAGTTAATCTCTTTGGGGGTGATGGCTTCAATCAACAAAGAGATTGATATGGATACAGCTATTCTGGTGGGGGAAGAATTTGGTGTTACTGTTGAGGTAGCTCCTAGCGAGGAAGAGACACTTCAAGTAGAGGAGATTGCCGATAATCCGGAATCATTACAGCCACGTTGGCCGGTAGTGACCATTATGGGACATGTGGATCATGGCAAGACATCATTGCTTGATTGTATTCGAGAAGCAAATGTGATCGCTTCTGAAGCTGGAGGAATAACTCAGCATATTGGGGCTTATCAGGTAGATATTAATGGAAAAAAGATTACTTTTTTAGATACTCCTGGACACGAAGCTTTTACTTCGATGCGCGCGCGGGGCGCCCAGGTGACAGATATAGCTGTTTTGGTGGTCGCGGCTGATGATGGAGTTATGCCCCAAACGATAGAGGCTATTAACCACGGAAAAGCTGCTAATGTTCCAATTATTGTTGCGATCAATAAAATTGATAAACCAGCTGTTAATCCGGACCGGGTAAAGCAGGAATTGACTCAGTATGGTCTAGTTCCCGAGGAATGGGGAGGCGACACGATTTGTGTAGAGGTTTCCGCCCTGAAAAAAATCGGCATTGAACAACTTCTCGAGATGATTCTGCTAGTATCTGAGATGAAAGAGTTAAAAGCTAATCCTAACCGACCAGCGAAGGGAACAGTTATTGAAGCGAAACTAGATAAGGGGCGAGGTCCGGTTGCTTCTGTTTTAGTCCAAAATGGAACCCTGCATCTGGGTGATACGGTTATTGCCGGGGATGTATCTGGTAAGATTAGGGCCTTAGTTAATGATAAAGGTAAAAATGTTACGAAGGTAGGACCCTCGGAACCAGTTGAAATAGTTGGTCTTGATGATCTGCCGGAAGCCGGAGATACTTTTTATGTAACTGATGAGAAGTTAGCTCGTCAATTAGCAGGAAAAAGACAACAATTCCGTCGGGAACAGGAATTGAAAAAATATCAAAGGGTAAAATTAGAGGATCTTTTTACTCGCATCAAAGAAGGGGAAATGAAAGAGTTAAATATTATCCTTAAAGCTGATGTCCATGGTTCAGTAGAGGCTATTCAGCAATCATTAGAGCAACTTTCTACTGACGAAGTTAGAGTTAAAGTGATCCATGGAGGAGTTGGAGCCATTACTGAAAGTGATGTTATGTTAGCATCGGCTTCGGAGGCAATCATTTTTGGTTTCAATGTTCGCCCGGACCCGATTGCGAAAAGGGTGGCAGAACGGGAAGATGTTGATCTACGAATGTACCGTATTATTTATAATATTATAGACGATGTTAAGAAGGCCATGGAAGGTCTGCTTGAGCCAGAATACAAAGAAGTAGTCCTTGGACGGGCTGAAGTTAGAGCTACCTTTAAAGTGCCGAAAGTTGGCACAGTGGCTGGAAGCTATGTTGTTGAAGGTAAGATCCCTAGAAATAGTGAAGCCAGGGTTATCCGGGATAATGTGGTAATTTTTGAAGGCAAAATCGACAGTTTAAAACGTTTTAAGGATGACGTGAGGGAAGTTGCTAGTGGTTTTGAATGTGGAATTGGTATCGAAAGGTTTAATGATCTCAAAGAAGGCGATGTCATTGAAGCTTTTACTAATGAGGAGATCAAGAAGATAAGCGCTACCAATTCTGAAGGATAAAAGGAGGTGTCAAGGTATGTCCGAATTCCGGGCAGAACGCCTCGCAGTATTGATTAAAGAAGAACTCGGGAAAATACTGCAAAGGGATCTTAAGGATCCTAGAATCGGATTTGCCTCTATTACCAATGTTCGAGTTTCTAAAGATATGAGTCATGCTAAGATCTATGTAAGTGTCTTGGGTGATAAGGAGCAGCAACAAGCGACAATGAAAGGTTTGGAGAGCGCCAAGGGTTTTATCCGTTCCGAATTAGGTAAGAGGATCAGATTACGGCATACACCGGAGATTCATTTTACAGCCGATACTTCTTTGGAAGAAGGAGCGAGAATCCTATCGCTTATTGATCAGATTCAGAAAGAAGGAAGGGAGAATCAGCCTTGAATTCTTCTTCTTCTTTTGAAAAGACAATTGCTATTTTAAAAAAGTATAACCGTTTTACGATCGGCTGCCATGTCCATCCCGATGGCGATTCGATTGGTTCGTTGTTGGCGATGGGGTTGTCTTTGGAGAAGAGTGGTAAACTTGTCGACATGATTTTGCCTGAGGGAGAACCGTTGCTTTTCAATTTTCTGCCAGGAATAAACAAAACAAAAAGCGTCTCTACCCTCCAACCGGAAGTAGTTATTAGCCTTGATTGCGCGGAACGTTCACGGTTGCACATACCGCCGGAAGTTTTTACTTCAAAGCCCCTATTGGTCAATATCGATCATCATATCTCTAACACAGGTTTTGGAGAAGTAAACCTCGTAATATCGGATGCGGCTGCTGCCGGTCAGATTGTTTATCAACTGCTAGACTTAGGTGGTTTTCCGCTTGATTCCAGCATTGCTATGGCTATATATACAGCGATCTCGACTGACACTGGTTTCTTTCGTTTTTCAAATACTACTGGTGAAACCCTTTCTTTAGCTTCTAAATTGGTGGATGAATATGGAATATCCCCTTCCCTAATTGCCGAACGGGTTTACGAGGAAAAAAGCTTTGAATCAATTTGTCTCTTAGCGGAAGTACTTTCCACACTACAAGTTTCAAAAGATAACCGTTTTTCTTGGATGGTTTTAAGCCAAGAAATGCTGGAGAAATATCCAGTAGAACAGGAAGAGACAGAGAATTTTGTTAATTACGCCAGTTCAATCCGGGGAATAGAAGTCGGCTTGTTTTTTAAAGAGATCAAACCAGGAGAGATCAAGGTTAGTTGGCGATCAAAAGCGACGGTTGATGTTAGTCGATTAGCCTCACACTTTGGAGGTGGCGGACATGCCCGAGCTGCAGGGTGCTCGATTACAGGTTCGCTCTACGAAGTAATTGATGAAGTGCTTTCTTTTGTCCAAGATTATTTCCTACAAAATAATAATGATCTGAAGGACATTCTAGCATGAGTGTTGATGGTTTTTTGATTATTAATAAACCCATGGGATATACTTCGCACCAGGTAGTAGTAGAAATCCGAAAAATCTTACACGAACGCCGAGTCGGGCATACCGGAACTTTAGACCCGATGGCTACTGGGGTGTTAGTAATAGCTGTGGGCTCTTCCACCAGATTGATTTCTTTTCTCAATGAAGAAAAGAAGCTTTACCGCGCCAAGTTGGTTTTGGGTTTAACTACTGATACTCAGGATCTGACTGGTCGTGTTTTATCAGCAAAACCAGAGACCGCTGTTGATCCGGGTATAATTCGCGCAGCTTTGTCTCGCTTTAGTGGAGAACAGGAACAAATACCTCCGATGTACTCGGCAATTAAAGTTCAAGGGCAACCTTTATATAAACTAGCTCGTGCCGGTAAGGAAATTCCTAGGGAGAAGAGGAAGATTACAATTTTCCGTCTGGAACTGGAGGACGATTTGCTTCCGGTTTATGGTTTTAAAGAGGGTCCCCATTTAGTCATTGAATGTTCTCGCGGAACATATATTAGAACCTTGTGCCATGAGATTGGTAAATACTTGAGCTGCGGGGGATGTATGGGGGAGTTGATTCGTTTAGCATCCGGGCCCTTTTTCTTGCAGAAAGCCCTAACTTTAGACCAGCTTCAGCAGACTGTTAAGAGTAGAGGTGTAACTGAGCTTTTGATCCCTCCGGGGGTAGCGCTAGAACATCTACCGATGATTCTTCTTGATCAAGATCAAGAAAAGAAGGTTAGTCATGGACAGAGGTTAAATGTAAATATACTTGGCGCTCCGCTCCCTGAACATAAATTTATAAGAGGAATGACCGTAGATGGTCGCTTGCTTGCAATTCTTAAATATGTAGGAGGTTCTAACCCTTACTGGCAGCCGGTCAGAGTTTTAAACTAGATAATAGCTGAAGCAAAGGAGTGATGAAACAGTGAAGCGTTGGACTTCCTTTGCCATGATACAAAATGAAATTGCTAAAAACTTTATATCGGGATTAGTATTGACTATTGGTAATTTTGATGGGGTTCATCTTGGTCATCAAAAGATCCTAGAGCGAGTGAAAAAAATAAGTATGGAGAATGGTTGGTATTCGCTGGTTGTTTCTTTTAAAGAACATACTTCTGTTTTGCTAAGGCGCCAATCTCCTCTCATGTTGTTATCGCTTGATGAAAGATGCAATTACTTTGAATCTGCAGGAATGGATGGCTGTTTATTACTGGAGTTTACACCAGAATTAGCGCAACTACCTGCGGAAAGTTTTTTAGAGAAGCTAGTCTCTTTAGGAACAAAAGCCTTAGTGGTGGGACATGATTTTACTTTTGGTGCAGGCGGCGCGGGTAATACTGATTTTGTTTTGAATTATGCCTACAAGAACGCCCTTTACGGAGAAGTGATCCCACCGGTAAAATATCACGGGAAAACTGTTTGTAGTTCACGAATTAGAAGTTTATTAACAGCAGGCAAGTTATCTGAGGCTAACGGCATGTTGAATCGTCCCTTCCGTTTAGCCGGAAAAGTCGAGCCCGGGAATCATCGAGGGAAAGTATTAGGCTTTCCTACAGCTAACTTAGCCTTTCCCTCCAATCGTTTGTTACCTAAGTTTGGTGTTTACTTCGTTAGGGTTTTTCTTGAAGACAACGAGTATTACGGGCTCGCTAATGTTGGTCTGAAACCAACTTTCAATCACAACACTCCTTTAGTAGAGGTTCATCTTTTTGACTTTTCTCAGGAAATTTATGGATGTATTTTGGTTGTTGACTTTTTAAAGTTTCTTCGCGAGGAACGGAAATTCGTCTCCCCAAATGAATTAGTAGCTCAGATGGTAAAAGATAAAAAGATCGGTAAACAATATTTATCTTCGTGGCTACAACAAGCGTAATTGACTCAAACTACGTAGAAAATACATCTCGCAGCTCGTCACTCGTATGAATGATAGCCTTTGCCAGTCCAAGACGAAGCTTTGATTTTCATCCTTTCGCTTGCCCCAGCTTGCTGGGGTGGGGGACTACCTAGAAAAGGCCTTCTTTGTTGATTCACCCGCCTTTGATTTACATTACTTTGTAATACTGTCGGTAGGCGGCATGAACAACTGCTTGTCGACTCACCCGGCCCCATTTTCATCACTTCACGTGTGCGGGCGGTAGCCAGCGTGAGCGACTACCTTAAGTTAACATCTGCTGATCAGGAAAGTAAGGCTAAGCTATTTCTGGCAAGAGAGAGGCGCTTTTCTTT
The DNA here is from genome assembly GCA_002409975.1 of Firmicutes bacterium UBA5388. Taxonomy (GTDB): domain Bacteria; phylum Bacillota; class UBA4882; order UBA10575; family UBA10575; genus UBA5388. Next base: position 10,412 of record DHOO01000008.1, on the reverse strand, counting down.
CGAGATAGGAAAGGTCTGCGAGTTTTAATTTATATTTGTTAATCAGGGCTAGGGCTTCGGCGGTACATCCGATCTCCTCTGGTTGATGGGCGTCGGAATTGGCTATAACTGAAAGCCCATCATATTCAGCGGCGAGTTCCCAGAAAGGTGTTAATGGATAGGGTGGACGTGTTCCCTGAGCAGTTTCTTTTGGGCGTTTTCTAAAACCGTAAGCATTAACTTCTAGGGGGATCTTATATTCGACTGCTGCTTCAAGAATCAGCCTTGAGTAATAGAGAGTATGTTCATCCCATAAATCATATGAGTTGCCAAAAAGGTCCGGGTGGGCGATAAAGGCGAAAAGACCAGAAGCCATAGAGGCAATGACATTATTAGCGTAAGCTTCTAGTTCCTCCCTACCTTTAATGTAGGAATGAGTTCCTGTCCACTTCCCCCGGCAGAGGAAGAAATGAGAGCCAGCAATTAAGTAATCGAATTTTCGTTTTTCCAAAAGTTCTTCTTGATAAAAATCAAGGAAATCTTCAATGTATTCGCATTCCATTCCTTTGAGGATTGTTAGTTCAGGATAAGCTTTTCTTGCTGATTCAATAGCTGCATCGTAGCTGTCAAGTTCAGCTATACTCATGCGGAGGGTATTCCACCTTCCATCGGGAGAGGGGGTATGGTCGGAGACGCCGAGAACCTGCAGTCCCCGCTCGGCAGCTACGGTAGCGTAATCAATTACATCTCCGCTAGCGTGTTTGCATCTGAAGGTATGGCTATGATAATCTTTAAGCATTAAAAAAGCCTCCATTAATCTGGTAAAAATCTGTTTCTTGCTAGTCTTTCTTTACCAAATTTATATTTCCTTCAGGTTAGTTCAGGTTTTAAACCAATATTAGCATATGACAAGAAGAACAAGGCAACTTATCTTTCGCACTCTTTTCACAAAGGTCAAGCTAGAATTAGTATCTATCAACTGATGATGAATAAAAGCCAAGCTAAATATAAGGGTGCGAATTAAGAGGCAAGATGAGAGGAGATAAATAATGGATAAATATAATGCGGCAATAGTCGGATATGGAAATATTGGGAGGTTTTTAGTGGATGCGGTGGGGTCCTCGGGAGATTTTCGAGTTGCTGGTGTAGTGCGGAGGCCGGAATCAATCAAAGATCTTCCGGTAGAGTTAAAAGATCTTCCAGTTGTTACGTCTCTGTGGCAACTTGACCAAGTAGATGTGGCTTTTCTGGCGTTACCCACCCGTTTAATACCTAAGTATGCGCAGGAGATTCTGGCTAGAGGAGTTAATACGGTAGATAGTTATGATCTCCACGGTGAGCTGGTTAAATATCGTCATAGTTTGGATTCCATAGCTAAGGCCCATGGTTCAACAGCAGTAATCTCCGCTGGTTGGGATCCTGGAACCGACTCAATGATTAGGTGTATCTTACAGTTGATGACTCCTAAAGGGATAACCTATACGAATTTTGGTCCGGGGATGTCGATGGGTCATACGGTTGCAGTAAAAGCCTTATCAGGGGTAAAAAATGCTGTCTCCCTAACAATTCCTAAAGGAACCGGATTACACCGAAGAATGGTCTATGTGGAACTAGAAGAGGGCGTCGATTTTGTTAAAGTAGAACAAGCGATCAAAACCGATCCTTATTTTTCGAAAGATGAAACAGTCGTTAATTTAGTTTCTAAAGTCGACGACTTGGTTGATATGGGACATGGAGTTGTGCTTGAGAGAAAAGGAGTCTCCGGTTCAACCCATAATCAATTACTTAAATTTGAGATGAAGGTTAATAATCCTGCCCTTACTGCCCAAGTGATGGTGGCTTCGGCACGAGCCGGATTTAAACAAAAACCCGGATGCTACACTATGATTGAGATCCCCTTAATTGATTATCTTTATGGCGAGAGAGACTCGCTCATTAAAACGTTGGTTTAACAAGTAACTATCTTTTAGCTAGAAAATACTCTCGTTGCTGGTCGCTCGTTACTCGTGTTTGAATGATACCCTTTACGCCTATCAAGTAGTTAGCTGACATCCAGCGAGGACGTAGTTTCTACTCAAATAAACCATATTTTGTGATGAAGTCGATTCATAAATTGGAGTAACAAGTAAAGTAAGGTGCGGATAATGAATAGCGGTATTCAGTTCATAAGTTTTCGGACTGAAACCTCGAAGTTGCATATCCATACGCATCTGTTCGTATAGGTTGGACATAAAAAAACCACTCTCCTTTTAAGATGATCGTTATCATTTTAAAAGGAAGAAGTGATTGTTAAGTGGAAATAACTTATAGTAAATATTGTAAACCTTAGAGAAAAGTAGAGCTTTGAGTTGTATCGGAGAGAAAAACATATAATAAAGTTAGAAAGTTAAACTCAATTTATTGAGGTGAAATAGATGCTAGTTGAGTTTAAACAAAAATCACAGATTACTATACCAAAGGATTTAGTAAAAAAGCTTAATTTGCAGGTAGGGGACAAATTGGATGTTGATATTATTTTAGAGAATCCTCAACTGCCTTCGCTTTCGCCAATCGCGCGTGTTATTTAAGATGAGGACAGCCAGTCTGTCAAACCGGCAGATTGGCTGTTTTTCTTGTTCGAATCGTCCCCAGGACATTATCATAGAATAACTACAAAAGTTCAGAAAAACAGTTGACAAAGCAAGCGATGTTTTTTATAATCATAGTGTACTAATTAAGTAATACACTACGGAGGTAGGACAGTGCAATTCAAAATTGATGAGGGGAGTCCGATCTACCGACAGATTTTGGAAGCCTTCATCCGACAAATAGCCTGTGGGTATTGGTCCCCCGGTGAAAAGCTGCCGTCCATCCGGGAAGTGGCGGAAATGGCCAGAGTCAATCCTAATACCATTGCCCGCGCTTTTCAGGAATTGGAAAGGACTGGACTGGCGGAAACAAGACGGGGGGAGGGCACTTTTGTGACAACAGACAGAAATGCCATTGTAGATTGTCGGGAGGAAACAGCACGAAAGATCTGGACAGATTTTTTGGAGAAAATGCGCGAGCTTGGCTTTACAAATGACGAAGTAAGACGTCTGGCGGCAGGGTTAAAGGAGGAAAATGAGTTATGAGTATAACAGTGCAAGAGCATAATCAGTCCGCTCCACCCGTGGTGCAGCTCACAAATCTTGTTAAGAGATATGGGCTCAATAAGGCCTTAAACGGGGTGGATTTAACAATTGAAGGCGGCAAAGTAGTCGGGCTGCTTGGTCATAATGGCAGCGGCAAAACAACCATGCTAAAGATTATTGCCGGGCTGCGCAGTCCGTCTGCAGGTACAGTGGAAGTATTCGGAATGGCGCCCGGGGTACGGACTAAACAGCGGGTGGCATTTCTGCCGGAAGTCAATGCTTATTACGACTGGATGTCTGTGGATTACCTGATCGATTTTGTGAAATCATTTCATCCGGATCTGAATTGGGATCGGGCAGAAGTATTGAAAAAATTCATGGGCTTGAAAGGCAATTCAAAAGTCGGAGCCCTCTCAAAAGGACAGCAAGCCAGACTGAAGCTGGTGATCGGGCTTTCGCGCAGCGCCGACCTGATGCTGCTGGATGAACCGCTGGCAGGAATTGATCCGCCGTCACGCGCCAGAATACTGCAGGCTTTAGTCGGGGAATTCCGGCAGGAGCGGCAGACGCTAATCATATCTACCCACGAGGTTAAAGAGGCAGAACCGATTTTTGATCATGTTGTATTTTTACGCGAAGGAAGAATAGCTCTGGAAGGTAACGCCGAAGCCTTAAGGGCGGAAACCGGTCGATCGATGGAGGAGCTGTTCGGGGAGGTATTGGAATGAACATGTTTGTATCACTATATTTAAAGGAATTGCGGGCCTCGCGCAACATTTTTCTAATCTGCGTGGCAGTAATTTTGGGGTGTGACATCTTCCTGGTGACACGCACTGCTTCTTGGGGTTATTGGAATGCTATGGCGGCATCTTTGATCCCGCTTGTACCTCTAATCTTTCTTGGTATGGTGCAGGCTTATTTACTGATTAACGATGAATGGAAAGCCGGTACGGCACCATTTCTCAGATCGTTGCCGATCAGCGGTTGGGGTATTGTGAGCGCTAAAATGTTAGCAGCTTTTACAGTCTGGGTGGCGCTAAGCCTTATAACACTGGCGTTTTCGGGCATATTTTACGCCTGCGCCCCCTGGTTTAGCTACGAATGGCTGCCGCTCAATTTGTTGCCATGGTCCAGATTGATTGCATTCATTGTGATTTTTGTTTTAGGCATCAGTGGCGCTGTGTTATTTGGCAGTATCATCGCGCAAATGACATTTCTACTGGGGCGAATTGTCAACCGTTTCAACAAGCTTATAAGTACCGTCGCCAGTTTAGTGCTGGTTTATGTGACTACTAAAGGAGGGGATTGGCTGGCCGGACTGTTATCGTTCCTGCCGAAAATCACTTTTGAAGCGCCAAATACTGGGGAGGGCGGATTGACTCTTGTCAAGCAGACACTTCCCACCGCGGCAGTTTTTGTGTTTGTCCTTGAACTGGTGTTATTGTTTCTGGCAGCCGGGTGGATTATGGGAAAGAAAGCTGAATCCTAACCATAAACAGTAGTTGGGAATGATTGCTAAAGCTTGATTTGGAACGGTTGCAGTTGTAAATTTGACTTAATTTATATGGTAATTAACAGGCAGGGCTTTTCAAACGGAGCAGCCCTGTTTTGTAATGTCATTATAATGATGCAGTAGGGGAATATGAAAATGATCGGGGAGCTGTTAGAGTGGCAGTTATTATGGAAGTATATTGTCGGTATTACGATCGGCTCAATTGCCAGTTTTGCTTCAGTGGAAGTACGGGAAAGCCTGCCTGCCGGACTGACCGGAATAGTAGTCTGGGTCGCAGAACCAGAATTTCCATAGACGAATTAATTGCGCAGCTGCGCACGCTGCAAATTATTAACCTTAGTGATGTTGAATTCGCAATGCTTGAAGTTAACGGTAAACTGAGCGTCTATAAAAAATCGCTGGGTCTTTCCAAAGCATGGCTGAAAACTATTACATTATTCTGACTAACGGGTAAAGTTGGAAAGTTCTGTTCAAAGGCGAACGCACTGTAAGGAACAAAAAGATCCCTATTACCAAGTAGTCGCATACGCTGGCTACCGCCCGCGCACATGAAATGATGAAAATCTAAGCCAGGCGCCTCGACAAGC
>DHOO01000008.1:0-4886 GCA_002409975.1 Firmicutes bacterium UBA5388 | reverse complement strand
CGACCAACTGTCCTGTAGGATTTAATCAAGACCAGATGAATCAACTAGGGCTATTTTCTGGGTAGTGTTGGACGATGTTTTTGAAAAATGCCCTATCTTAAAGGCGCCAAATATGCTACAATAATCACAATAATCAGCGAAGAGGGCTAAGAAAGAGCGGTGGCAATTTTGAAATAATACCTGCTCCTTCTAAATACATCAAAATCACCTTTCATTAAGTCAATAAAGGTAAAATGGAACTTTCCTAGAAATAAATGTGTAACTGCATACTTGAATAGGGATTTTCATCATTTCATGTGCGCGGGCGGTAGCCAGCGTGAGCGACTACTTAGTAGATAATATGACTTGCAAAATTGTAATTTTACTTTAGAGTTTTTGCTTTTTACCGATAAATTAATGAACATAATAAAGAGGCTGCCCCTCTACTTTAAACCTACCTGGCGGCAGGTTTAGTTATAACGGGGAAGTGACTCTATGGATAAACTCCTAGTTATGAAAGGGTCAAGAGGATAGGTTATACCGAAACTTTCTTTCGAATTTTGCTGACTCAAGTACTCAGACGAACAACGTGTAAATAACTAAAGATTCCGGCTGATAAGGAGTGGTAAAAATGAGCACAAAGGAAAAACAAGATGAAGCCGGGTACATAGAACGAGAAAAAGAACGTCAAAAAAAGATGTATCGGTTAGAAGAAGAGTTATTAGAAGCAGGATACAAGCTAATCGCCGGTATTGATGAAGCTGGAAGGGGGCCTTTGGCCGGACCGGTATTCGCAGCTGCTGCGATTATCCCTCCGGGAACCTTTATTGAAAATTTAAATGATTCAAAGAAACTTACCACCAAGAAACGCGAGCTAGTTTTTCAGCAGATGCTAGAATTAAAGATCCCTTATGGTATTGGTCTGGCTTCGGTGGAAGAAATTGATCGTTATAATATCCTAAGAGCTTCTCGACTTGCGATGAAACGCGCTGTTAGTAATCTACCCATTAAACCAGATTATTTACTAATCGATGGTTATTCCTGGCCGGGGATTACTATTGAACATCAGGGGGTAATCGGCGGTGATGCCTTGAGTCTTTCGATTGCTGCTGCTTCGATTTTTGCTAAGGTAACCAGAGATCAGCTGATGATTAGAGTAGATAAGCTTTTCCCAGGTTATGGTTTCGCGAAACATAAAGGGTATCCGACAGCGGAACATTTTACGGCTTTAGCCCGGTTGGGGCCTTCGGTAATCCACCGGAGAAGTTTTAATCTCCATTCTCAATCAGCATTAAATCTTGAAAGAAATGAGAGCATTTAAAGGAAAGGAGTTAACAATGAACTCTAGTTTTTCTATGCCTGTTAACCTAGAAACACACCGCTTTATCAAAGGAACGCTTGTTAGATCTAGCGCAGGTCAAGTTATTCTGGAGACGAGCAAGGGGAATTTTCCTGTTAAAATTGAGGGTTCCGATGCTCCTTTTGATCAAGAAATAATTTTTCGCTTAATTCATGAAGAACCAGGTCTGCTGGTTCTTTCTCCTTATCACGTAGAGAGTTTATTCGAAACCCTTCCTTTTTTAAAGAATTTATTTTTCACAGATGAAGAAGCAGGGATGAAACTGCTTCAGGCTGTGGTCAAGGAAGGTTTGCCTCTAACTAGGGAAGTGTTTTGCGATTTAAAGAAGTGGTTGCTAACCGCAGAAAAAGTCTGGGGGGTTAAAATTCATCCCCAGGCGTTCACCTTTTTAATGGCTAAAGGAATTCCGATTACTCCAAAGTCGGTTCTGTGGGCGCTTTATACTCTTTTTCCTTCGATTCAAAAAGAACTTTGGCGGATGGCGGCGAGCAGTGAAAAGTTACTACCTTTGTTGACGGAAGGGAGAAAGGAGAATTTTGAGACCAAACAAAACCTCTCCCTTCAGGATGCCGCGGGTGATAGCGCGCTCTTTAAGAAAGAGCTTTTGGACTTGTTTACTCTCCTGCCTAAACATTTCCGAGATAAAAGTAGTTCCTTGCATTCTTCAGACAGTTTGGTGGATCGACTTTTTAAAGATGCAGTAAAATTTCTTGAAGTGGAAGCTCGTAGTGATCAGAGCCTTCCTCATGTATTGCTCTATCTGTTTAATGAAGATAAGCCTCTGGTTAGATGGGAGGGGAGAGGTTCTTCTCCTGCCGGCTTAGAGAATAATAATAATTTTTCTTTTCGTTTTCACTTTAAATCGGCCTTACTCGGTAAAATTCAGGTAATTGGGGTAAATAATAAATCTGGATTAAACCTTATGATTACTGTGGAGCGTTTATTATCTCCAAACTACTTTCAGGATTTAAAACCTTTCCTCGAGAATAAAGGTTGGCGGATAATAGGAGTTCATGTTCAGCAGTATAATGAAGTGAAAAGCAAAGGAAGCTCTCTTCCTTTGCGGGTAGATGGATGGTTATAAGATGCATGAGAAAATAATCAAGGCTATAGCTTTACGTTATCGAGAGGATGAGGATTTAGCCCCATTGGTCTTGGCCAAAGGGCAGGGTCGGATTGCTGAAGCGATTCTGGAGTTAGCTAATCAATCCGATATTCCTACTTTTGCTGACCCAGAGCTAGTTAAATTATTAGAAGGGGTTGAAGTAGGGGAGTATATTCCTCCTGAAGCTTATCTGTTAACAGCAGAGATCATTGCTTTTCTCTGGAGGATGGAAGATAAAATTAAGCAAAATAAGGAATGAACTTTTCTAGTAATCTACTAATAATGGTTAAAATAGTGATAATTTGTATGAATTAAAGGAAAAGCAAAAAATGGGAAGAAGTAATGGTAATAACTGCCTTTGCTTTCTGGGATAGAATTATTTACGACTATTTTATAGGTAGTTGCTCACGCTGGCTTCTGGGACTGGCAAAGGCCGTCATTCATACAAGTGACGAGTATCGAGCTGCGAGATGTATTTTCGAAATAGAAAGGATGGTTGTAATGTTCCGGAAAACTCTGGGAAATTATGGCGAATTAATGGCCAGAACCATCCTGGAAAAACGAGGATATGTAATCATTAATGTTAAGTTTTACACGCGATACGGGGAAGTTGATCTCATTGCCAAAGACCGTAGTGAACTAGTTTTTATAGAAGTTAAAACGAGAATTGGAACAGCATTTGGCTCCGGCGTTGAGGCGATCACTAAAAAAAAAAGAGAGCGTATGATCCGAACGGCTTTTCGTTATTTACAAGAAAAAAACTATCAAGACATTCCTTGTCGTTTTGACATTTTAGCTTTGAATTTAGATAAAAAAGGCCGACTCCTGCATTATGAATTAATTACTAATGCTTTTGCAGTGGAAGGGGGTAACTACTACTAATGTTAGCAAAGGTATCTAGTATGACTGTGATCGGTATTGATGGTTTTTCGGTAGAAGTAGAAGTTGATCTCTCTCCCGGTCTTCCTTCTTTTGATGTGGTAGGCTTGGCAGACACAGCAGTAAAAGAAGCAAAAGAAAGAGTAAGAGCGGCTATAAAAAATTCGCAATTTGACTTTCCGTCTCATCGAATAGTAATTAACTTAGCTCCAGCTGATTTAAAAAAGGAAGGAAGCGGTTTTGACCTTCCCATCGCGCTTGGTATTCTTTGCGCACAAGGATTTATTAGTCAACAAACGCTGAATAACGGGGTAGTAATCGGCGAATTGGCCCTTGATGGAGAGATACGCACGGTTCGTGGAGTTTTATCAATGGTAATTGAAGCAGTCCAAAGAGGTAAAGAGTTTATCATACTACCCTTGGGGAATTATGCGGAAGCCCGGGTCGTTAAAGGGATAAAAATTATCCCGATTAAGTATCTTCAGGAAGCCGTAGAATTTCTTCAAACTGGCAATTATCAGGTTGAGCCCCTCCAAGGAGAAGAGACAGTAGCGGTCAGTATTTATAATGAGGATTTTTCTGATGTGAGGGGACAAGAAGCAACTAAACGGGCTTTGGAGATTGCAGCGGCTGGTGGGCATAACATTCTGCTGGTCGGACCTCCCGGCTCAGGAAAAACCATGTTGGCTAGGAGATTGCCTTCGATTTTACCGGAATTAAACTGGGAAGAAGCATTGGAGCTTACCAAGATCTATAGTATTTCTGGGCTGTTACCAGCAGGAGCTTCTCTTTTAAAAAAGCGGCCTTTTCGTAGCCCTCATCATACAACCAGTAAGGTAGGGTTAATAGGAGGGGGAGCCTATCCACGACCTGGCGAAGTGACTTTAGCTCATTATGGTGTGCTATTTCTTGATGAACTTCCGGAGTTTCATCGTGAAGCATTAGAAGTACTAAGGCAACCGCTTGAGGATGGTATGATTTTCATTTCTCGGGCTGCACTTTCCTTAACTTATCCTAGCCGGTTCATGCTTGTTGGGGCGATGAATCCCTGTTTATGCGGTTTTTATCGTGATCCAGTCCAACCTTGCAGTTGCACACCTGCCCAAATCAAAAGATATACTTCACGAATTTCTGGACCTTTATTAGACCGGATTGATTTTACGGTGGAAGTACCACGTCTTAAGTATGAAGAAATGGCGGGTGTAGGTAATGGGGAACCCTCAGCAGTAATTAGAAGGAGGGTAGTTGGTGCTCGAAAAATCCAAGAAGAAAGGTTTAAAGGGAGAGGTATTTATTGTAATGCTCATATGGGACCTAAAGAAACCAAGTATTATTGTTCCTTAGGGAAAGAAGGTAAGGGGTTAATGGCCAGTGCGGTTCAGAACTTTCGGCTCTCAGCTCGAGGTTATGGAAGGTTGCTGAAGGTAGCGAGAACGATCGCTGATTTGGAAGGAAAAACTGCGATCGATACTATTCATCTGGCTGAAGCGATCCAATACCGGGGAATTGACCGGCTATTTTAGAAGTTGTTCACGCCGACTGTTTTTCACGCCCGGTGAATCA
>DHOO01000087.1:2578-3905 GCA_002409975.1 Firmicutes bacterium UBA5388 | reverse complement strand
GAGCTGCGAGATGTATTTTCTAGGTAAGCTTATCAGTATATTGCAGCAAACCCCAAATTATTGAATTATGCAATTCCCAAATTAGCAATTTCTGAAATTATTAAAGGAGGAGAACAGAGTTTGAAAGCTCTAGCCCTATTTTCCGGTGGTCTGGACAGTCTATTAGCGATTAAATTAATCCAAGAGACAGGAGTGGAAATAGAAGCTGTCTATTTTCTTCAACCTTTCCTCTCCCAGAAAGAAGAGAGAAAAGTAGTCTCTCATTTACAAAACCTCATTTCTCAATTACAAGTAAAATTACATATTATACGCCTTGATGATGATTATCTCCGAATGCTTGAAGCGCCAGCCCACGGTTATGGAAAAGCCTTTAACCCTTGCTTAGATTGTCATATCTTTTTCTTGCGTAAAGCTGGTGAGATGATGAACGAACTCGGAGCTGATTTTTTAGTAACTGGCGAAGTAGTTGGGCAAAGACCAAAATCTCAGTACAAAACAGCTTTTCCAATTATTGATTCCGAGTCCGGACTGGCTGGTTTAATTGTTAGACCTCTCTCCGCCGGTCTGCTCCCGCCAACGATTCCTGAAATCAAAGGTTGGATTTCCCTGAAACACTGTCCTTCTATTCAGGGTCGACAAAGAAAAGTCCAATTGGAATTGGCCAAAAAATATGATCTTAAATTCGAAACCCCTGCCGGTGGTTGCCTGCTAACCAATGTAGAGTATGGTAGAAAAGTAAGAGATCTCCTCGCCGCCGACGGGATGCTTACCAGCAATTCCCTTCGATTACTAAGTATTGGCCGGCATTTTAGATTTAGTCCAAAATATAAAGGGATTATTGGGCGTAATCATCAGGAAAACCAAGAGCTGTTCCGCTATTTTTATGCGCGTCGCTGGGATGCCCATCTTTATTTACTTAAAGCGTTAGGCGCTCCAGGTCCGTTAGCATTAGGCCTGGGAGAGCCAAGTTCAGAGGATCTAAGAAATCTATCCCTATTAACGATTCGTTATAGCGATCACCCATACCAATCAAAAGTGTCAGTTAAGATCCTAACCAGTGGGAAAGATCATCAACAAGCCACCTTTATCGAGGAAAAAACTGATAACCAACGATTAATCGAAAAGTTTCGTATTAATTAGTACTCTTTTGACTTTGCTAATCAAACGGCGGGGGGTATCTCCCCCCTTCACTTTCTCCTTTTCCCAGTTAATTTTGTTTTCCCCACTAACTGTTTTTCCTATCAATTACCTACTTTAAGAAATTGCATAATTCAGTTATTTAAGATTTAACCACATATCTGATTTCGTGACTATTCGATCTATACCA
>DHOO01000087.1:0-2436 GCA_002409975.1 Firmicutes bacterium UBA5388 | reverse complement strand
TTCCCCTGGTGTCTATAGATGTCACGAATTCAGACTAAGATATTGATAATCCCACTGGGGATTGCCAAATTATTTTAGGTTAAATACAAGCTAAGGTAATTATGCAGTTCCTTCACTTCAATATATTATGGCCAAATTTTAAATAGTAAAAATATAAATTCCTTAAACACAGCTAAAATGTACTTTTTCTGCGGGTAACCATATTATGCTCACTTATTATTGAAATACACCAGAGTTTATAATAACTAACAGCAAACAATATTAGTGAATTTAAAGCGAATTTAATTAAAGAGCAAGAATTTCTTGCTAGCAGAAAGAAGATAAGTTATAATATCATCAGGTTGTATTACCAGGTTATATAAAGAGGTGGTATTTTGACGGAAAAAGCGGAAAAGATGTTGCAAAGGCAGGCTAGGATCGAAAGCGAAATTGAAGATAACCCCTTTATTACCGACGAGGAACTAGCCGCTTTATTAAAGGTTAGTATTCATACTATCAGGTCCGATCGGAGAAAGGCCGGTATTCCTGAGGTTAGAAAAAGAACAAAGAAAGTAGCTGAAACTATTTTTGGAGAATCAAAAACACTGTCAGCTCAAGAGATTGTTGGCGACCTTCTAGAGATCGATCCAGATAATTCCGGCCTTTCTCTGCTAGATACCACTCCAGAAATGGGGATTGAAAAATCGGGTATTATTAGAGGTCATATAATTTTCGCCCAAGCTAATTCCCTAGCTAATGCCATTGTTGATGCGGACGTGGCTTTAACTGGAGAGGCCACTGTAAAATTTTTGGCGCCAGTCCGCTCCGGAGAACGTATCCTGGCTAAAGCCCGCGTCATTAAAGAAAAAGGTCGAAAAAAAGAAATAGAGGTTATCATGAAAACCAAAAAAAGTCTGGTCTTTAAAGGGACTTTTACTATTTATTGTTTAAATCATGAACTCGCATCCCATCTGAATATCTTGAAAGAAGTCGACGAGGGGAGTATAAAATGAAAAAAATAGGTTTAGTCGCTATTGGCAGTTATGTGCCAGAGCAGAAATTAACTAACGCGGATTTAGAAAAAATGGTCGATACAACCGATGAATGGATTACAACTCGAACCGGAGTTAAAGAAAGAAGAATTGCGCCAGAAGGTATTTACGCTTCTGATTTAGCTGTAAAAGCGGCGGAGGATTGCTTAGCAAAAACAACTTATCGACCAAGATTGCTGATCTCCTCCACCAGCACCGCAGAAAAAAGTTGTCCCTATCAGGCCAGTATTGTTGCACACAAGCTAAATCTTACTAACCTCGCAGCCTTCGATCTTAATGCCGCCTGTTCCGGTTTAGTCTATTCCTTAGCAGTTGCCTGGAGTTTGATGCAGACCCAAGAATACGAGCATGCCTTAATCACCGCTGGAGAAAAATTATCAATGTATGTGGATTACACTGACCGTTCCAGCTGTATTCTTTTTGGTGATGGCGCCGCCGCGCTCATGCTTAGTTCCCACCAACCTGAGCATGAAATTCTCGCTGTAGAATTAGGAGTAGATCCTACCGGTTCTAACCAAGTAATCATGGGCGGACAAAATGAAGAATTTTATTTCCGGCAAGATGGTCGCAGTGTTTTTAAGTTTGCCGTAGAAAAAATGGGCAATTTAATTGATCTGTTGAAAGAGAAAACTGGGATTACCGATCAAGATCCTTATTTTATCATACCTCACCAGGCTAACAGTAGAATTCTTGAAGCGGTAGCCAAGAATAAAGGTCTACCTAAGGAGCGCTTTATCTCCAATATTGCTAAATATGGAAATACTTCCTCTGCTTCGATTGGTTTAGCTTTAAAGGAAGCCTGGGATGAACAACGTTTTACCAAAGGTGATATTTTAATGTTAATCGGATTCGGAGGAGGTTTATCCTGGGCAGCAGCAGCCATCAGGTGGTAGTCGTCTATGAAGAAAAAAGAAGCCATCCCGCTTGGGATAGCTTCTTTTTTCTGTCACCAACCGACCTATAAGCCGAGTTCTGTACTGACTACTGTCAGCGGTAACCATTTATCTGGGACGACAGTTACCTGTCGCCTCCTGCGACCGTACCCGAGGGAAAGACGGGCCATCCTCGCGTATGGAATTACCATACGCCCCCCTCCTATTCGGTCTTGCTCCGGGTGGGGTTTTCCTAGCCGATTGATTGCTCAACCGCTGGTGCGCTCTTACCGCACCTTTTCAGCTTTGCCATGGACCAGCCATACGGCTGCCAGTAGGCGTTTACCTTTCTGTGGCACTTTCCTTAAGGTCACCCTCACTGGACGTTATCCAGCACCCTGCCCTCTGGAGCTCGGACTTTCCTCAGACACTGCCTTTCGGCATTGTATCCGCGGTTACCCGGTTCGGTTAGTTCCAGGATTTTTAATTTTACCATAAATCGAAGCCGATTACAATGTTAATTTTAGGTACGC
>DHOO01000078.1:3027-3324 GCA_002409975.1 Firmicutes bacterium UBA5388 | reverse complement strand
AACCTGTGACGGTTATATATTTAGGTGTTTCGGAGGAGTAGCGATGTTATCCGATGCTGAGAAAAGAGAGATACGCAAAGAATGGATAAGAAGACGCCAGGAAAAACAGGAAAAGGAAGAACAATTAAGGGAAGAAGCTTTACAAAGGGCTATTTTAATTGCGCGGTTTTTGAAGGATAAGTATGGAGTGGAAAAAACCTATCTTTTTGGTTCGTTAGCTCGTGAGGGGCCTTTTGATCATCTCTCTGATATTGATCTCTTCGTTATAGGGTGGAAAGAAGAAGATAAATATTGGAG
>DHOO01000078.1:523-2890 GCA_002409975.1 Firmicutes bacterium UBA5388 | reverse complement strand
GAAAGAAGAAGATAAATATTGGAGTATGTATACCGAAGTTGAGGAGATTGCTCGCCCTTTTCCCATTAGTGTAGTAACTGAAAGAGGAGCTTTACCATCTTTAGTAGAGACAATTTATCGTGAGGGGAGAGTGTTAGAATGACTGGATCCTATCTCTTGGTAACTATTTCGCGAATCAAGGCTGAAATGACTAATATTCTAAGATTGCTTTCAGTACTCGAGGAGCGCGGACTTTTATCTGATTCTGTACAGAGAAAAAACAAGTTGATGGATGAGTTTATACTTCGTGCAGTTGGCTCAGTTTTACATGATTTTTACACCTCGGTGGAGAATGTTTTTAAAATTGTGGCGCGAAATATTGATGGTTTGTTGCCGGAAAGTAATGAATGGCATGTAGAGTTACTTAATCAAATGTCCATTGCTATAACAAAAGTACGTCCAGTTGTGATTAATAAAAAAACTAGGGATCTATTGAATGAATTTCGAGGATTTCGTCATATCTTTCGAAATATCTACGGGTTTAATTTAATAAGAGAAAGGCTTGAACATTTATTAGAGCTTTTACCGCAAACAGTTGAATTCTTAGAAACGGATATCAATCATTTTATAGAAGAGATAGGGGAAATTATTACTAACTAAGGGGAAAGTTTATTTTGGCTAAGGATATCAGAGTGTTTGCTTCGACCGATCCGGTGACGATTGAGCAAGTTTGTCTGGATCTGGTAGAAAAAAACAAAGGAAGAAAGATCTTCAAAAGAGGAAAATTTGCTAATGGGATATGGGGAAAAGAGCAGGAGCAAGAAAAAACAATTGACAAAATAGACTTCTAGTAATAAAATTTAAATGAACAATGTTCAACCGTGAATTTTTGGGGTGTTAAATTGCCACGTATAATCGAAGACCCTAGGGAGCTTATTTTAAGTGAAGCAAAAAAAATTTTAGAGAATGAAGGTTATTCCCAAATTAGCATTAGAAGAGTAGCTAAAGAATGTGGTATTGCTGTTGGCACAATTTACAATTATTTTCCCACGAAAAAAGGACTGATTATCGAGATGATGACCGATTTTTGGGAGGAATATTTTTGCGATATTGAACCGATCTTGAATTCCCAGGAAGGATTTTACATCAAGCTTAAAAAACTCTTCTCTGATCTTGCTCAGTTCATAAAGAGATTTAGAGAAATATGGCTGCATCATGAACTTTATTCTTCACCGGATTATATCGAAAGTGGTTTAAAAAGGAAAAACCTTTATATTGATCAGCTAATCGGAATAATAGAAGAATTGCTGGTAAAAGAGGTGTATCATAAAGAAAACGTCAAAAGCTTTAACTCCAATAATATGGCAAGTTTTATACTGATTAATTTTATTTCTATGGTACAAATGCCCTATTTTGATTATCAATTCTTTGAAAGGATTTTAAAAGCAGTAATTCAATAAATCATATCTAGTGATGATATGATTTTTAAATGAACCCAAATGAACATTGTTCATCTAAAAGATAACTAACCGAGGCGATGAAGATGGTATTTTTTGAACCGATTTTTCATGTGTTTTATTTAACTTCCGTGTTTTACATGTCAATTAAAATGTTGAAGACTAGTAAAAACAAGAAAATGGTGAAGTTATTTGGTTTAATGGGACTCACCTTAGCAGCTGGAG
The DNA here is from genome assembly GCA_002409975.1 of Firmicutes bacterium UBA5388. Lineage (GTDB taxonomy): Bacteria > Bacillota > UBA4882 > UBA10575 > UBA10575 > UBA5388. The sequence continues at coordinate 1,229 of DHOO01000078.1, read as the reverse complement.
ACTCCTTTCATTTGATTCCACGAATATATGCTTTATTGACGACAGGTTTAGAAGCCCATTCAGTATCTTTAGGGATTGGAAAGTTAATTACATCGCTCACAATGACCTTGTTTTATGCATTTCTCTTTCGAATTTGGGAGTTGAGATTTGAACTCAAAGAGGAGCACTCTCCCAGAGTATTCACTGGAATCTTGGTTGCGGCTAGAATAATATTATGCTTAATGCCGCAAAACCAATGGACTTTATCTGATGCTCCTATCTCCTGGGGAATATATCGAAATATTCCTTTTACTATTCTGGGAGCGTTATTGGTTTATTTAATTGTTAGGAAAGCTACTCAGTATAAAGATAAGATTTTTAAAAAAATCGGAATCGCGATCATAATCTCTTTTGCTTGTTATTTACCAGTGGTCTTATTTGCTACTACTAATCGAGTGGTTGGAATGCTAATGATCCCTAAAACGCTGGCCTATCTATGGATAGTATATACCGGATATAAAGAGTTAAGATAGAAAACCGTTCACGAAAAACAATCGTCTTTGAATCTAAAAAAGCCAATCTGAAGAAAAAGGTTGGCTTTGTGTTTTTACTAAATACCTACCTTACAGCTCACATTTCGTACCTTCTAAGCAAAAGTCAAGGTAAATTCGGATAATCAAAATTTGGATGCAAGATAAAAGCCCAGTTTAATCAATCTCCCCGCACC
>DHOO01000078.1:0-253 GCA_002409975.1 Firmicutes bacterium UBA5388 | reverse complement strand
ATTCTCTTAAAATTTGCTCTTTAAGTTCAATGCTGTATTGCTTTTCCAAAGATCCCTATTTCTCTTGAGTACAAGCCTCCGGCTTTAAATTGCTCCGGATTTATTATTATGAGGCTGAGTGTCAAACCAAGATAATTAGGCAATAAAAAAGGGGAAACTACAGGGAGTTTGGAGTTTATTGACGAATAGAGAAAGAGAATCAGTAATATTATTCGGACCCATAAATGACAGCAATTTGTTTAAGGAGGAAGAC
>DHOO01000109.1:2903-3084 GCA_002409975.1 Firmicutes bacterium UBA5388 | reverse complement strand
TTAAAGGAGAGTGGTTTTTTTGTCCCTTCATGACAAAATGCTCAAGGACATGCAGCTTCGCGGTTTCAGCCCTAATACTCAGTACAGATATCTCATGAATCTTAAATCATTCGAAACTCATTTCGGCAAACCCGCTCAACAGATGGGCCAAGATGAACTCCGTGATTTTCTCCATTATCTC
>DHOO01000109.1:0-2736 GCA_002409975.1 Firmicutes bacterium UBA5388 | reverse complement strand
CCGTGATTTTCTCCATTATCTCATTCGGGAGAAAAAGGTCTCCAGTTCCTATGTGAACAGTGTCTATAGCGCCCTGAAGTTCTTCTTTGCTACTACTTTAGGCCGCTCTTGGGATATGTCAGAGATTCCCCGGGTCAAAAAGGCGCGAAAACTTCCGGTGGCTTTATCTAAAGAGGAGATTAATCGGCTTTTGGCGGTGACTACCAATATTAAGTTTCAAACCATGTTTATGTTGGCCTACTCTGCCGGGTTACGCGTCAGTGAAATTGCTCGTCTTAAGATCGCTGATATTGATAGTGAGAATATGCAGATCTTTGTCCGGCAAGGTAAAGGGAACATTGACCGTTATTCGATCCTTTCAGAGATTTGCCTGGAAACACTTCGCAGGTATTGGCGGGAGTATCGTCCAACGGTTTGGCTCTTCCCCGGCAAGATTTCGGGTGAGCCGATCCGAACACGGGCGATTCAAGACGCTTTTCAGAAAATGCGGATTAAAGCCGGTTTGGACCCAAAGGCTTCGATTCATTCTCTCCGGCATAGTTTTGCCACTCATTTGTTGGAGGATGGCGTTAATATTGTCTATATCCAGCAACTCTTAGGCCATGCCCGGATCAGTACGACTACCATTTACCTCCATCTGACGAAGGTTAAGCTTCTCCAAGTGAGGAGTCCTTTAGATCTTTTGGATGAAAACAAACCATGAAACCGGAACTGCAAGATGTTTTTAAGTTGTATGGCGATGAGTTCCGCAAAACTCACCGCCTCCCTATGAACCAACTCAAAACCATCTCCGCCATTGAATCGTGTCGCACTTCGTCACTAGGTGGCCATGTGGATGAGTGTGATTCCTGCGGTCATGTACGAATTTCGTACAATTCCTGCCGTAATCGGCATTGCCCTAAGTGTCAAGGGTTGGCTAAAGAAAGATGGCTGTTAGAACGAGAGCAGGATCTTCTTGACACTGGCTATTTCCATGTGGTCTTTACGATCCCGGATGCTCTCAATCCCCTTGCTCTTCGGAATCAAAGGACGGTTTACGGTATTCTGTTTCGCGCAGCCGCTGAGACTTTATCCGAGCTGGCCCGTGATCCAAAATATCTTGGCGCTCAAATTGGTGTAATTACTGTGCTTCATACTTGGGGTCAAAATTTATTAGACCACCCGCATCTGCATTGTATTGTTCCGGGTGGCGGATTATCGTTCGATGGCAACCGTTGGCTTCAATCGAAAAAGAAGTTTTTCCTTCCGGTTAAGGTCCTTTCCCGGAAGTTCAGGGGTAAGTTTCTGGCTTTCCTAAAAGAGGCTTATCATGATGATAAACTGAGCTTCCCCGGGAAAATTACATCGCTTGCCAGCAAGCGATGTTTCCAGGAACTTCTTGAGCGGCTCTATGATACCGAATGGATTGTTTATTGCAAGAAACCTTTTAAGACTCCTTGGCATGTTCTAAATTACCTTGGGCGCTATACCCACCGGGTTGCTTTGACCAACAACCGCATTCTTGATATTTCCAACAAAAAAGTGGCTTTTCGCTGGCGGGATTACCGGGACAACAATAAATCCAAGCAGATGACATTGGACGCCGAGGAGTTCATTCGTAGATTTCTCTTGCATATTCTCCCTAAACGCTTTGTTAAAATCCGTCATTACGGGATCTTAAGTAGCAGAAACCGTAATCGAAAACTACGTCTTTGCCAAAGACTGACTCATTCGAAGATCGGTAGGGCTTTACCTAAGATGCCATCCGTTGAGTTATTTAAGGAACTAACCGGAATCGATCTTAATCTTTGCCCTTGTTGTGGCAAGGGTCGGATGCTTCGCAGGTTATCCCTTTTTCGCTCTCCACCTCAATCGGTAACTTCATAGTTTTTTTAGCCCGTCTTTTGGGGAGGGGGAAGATCTATCCTTTTTTAAGTATTCCTTGGATCGGGCGCTTCCCCAATAGCTTTATTTGTATGGAATCCCTGGATTTTATGGGATTGAGATTATTGAAACTCCATAGCATTATTCGACCGCGGTTTCGTTCAACAGCGTGTTTCCAACCTTGAGCCACTTAGATATTTTCTGCGACTCTGAGATTTCTGCTCAGAGTTTTCTTTTTTCGGGCTCAAGCTCGGAAACACTCCTATGTGTTATCTAAAGGAGCCTCTACCCTGAATTACTCCCCAATTTCTTTACGCAAATAAATTAAGGATAGGTTTTCATTGATCTTTTCTACTTTGAATTCTTTGAACCCTAACTTTTTGTATAAATATAGATTCCTTATGCTTTTGTTTCCTGTATACAATTCAATTGTTTTAATATTACTTATAGATTCTTCGACTTTTCTCATTAGTTTCGTACCTATCCCCTGATTTTGGTATTCTGGATTTACTATTAACTTTCCTACAAAACAAATTTTGTCTTTTATTAATACCCTTATAGATCCAATTATTCTTCCATTGATCATTGCCTTATAGAAAATCCATTCTTCAAATTCTTTCTTGATCTGCTCCATGGTCTGTTTTAGTGGTTGAATATTAAAATCCTCATAAAGCAATGCCTCACTCTGATATGCTATATACTGAAGTTCAAGAATATCATCCAAATCAGACATTTCAGCTTTTGTGATAATCAAAAGTGCACCATCCTTTCCTTGAGGTTTAGGCTCTTTCAGATAACGTTTGGCATTCCGACGTCGATGAGCTTACATGGTGGGCATTCTTCTTTGAGCCTGCCCTCCCCGCCGACTCGGTT
>DHOO01000103.1 GCA_002409975.1 Firmicutes bacterium UBA5388 | reverse complement strand
TTGGAGGGAGGGGCGCGGCGGGGCTGCCCCACTTCCCTGCTCTTCTTCCGGAGGGTGAGGTCTGCCTGCCTTCCGCTTAGAGCCCGAGTTTCGGGATGAGTTGCCCCTTCTAACAACGAATCAACGGCCAAACATCGGCTAGACTGAAAACACCAATACTAAACTTCTTTAGGTATTTTCAGTCACATTATCCCATATACCCTTAAAAGGAAAGTCTGGATGTACCAATCTCCATAATTGTTGACATCTTGGACATTTATACCATTGCTCAGGAAAACCCGCGTATTTTTTTTCAACAGGCACTTCCTCCAGATACTCTTGTTTTATTAACTCATTAATGTATCCTTGGAGTCTCTCGAATTCCCCAATAGAGTGAAACCCGTTAACCCTTTCAAGAGTATTGCATATACAATCTATTTTACCAACCATAAAGGATCCACCTCTGGAATATATATTTGGATTCCCCCACCAACTAATCCCCCCTGTTTTGCGGCGTAACCCTGGTATATTGTTGTGCCTGCAGGCACGTTTATAGTAGCAATATTTGTCGCCGTGTTCCCCCATTTAGGGTCTAAAGAATAATCAATTATTGATTGTAAAGGTCCTTGGGGGTGTGTTGGTGTCCAATAACTAGACAACTCTCCTGCTTTTCCGCCATAAACCCTATATAAAGTCATTTCACCTTCCGTAACAAATCCCGTGTATGTGCCACTTCGAAATGTGTTTGCAACCGCATCTGGCAACGGTCCTTGATTCATCGGGCTAAAAACTTCGGAATTGCTTATAGTTGGTTCTACCATTTGTATTCCCTGAATTAACCCTATTGCCCCAATTATAGCCGCAGACTGAATACACCCCACATCTAATAAAGCACGGTCTATCTGTTCCGCTGTATAATATGGTCCCCATTTTTCAGCCTTGTCTTTAAATAAATTAACAGCCGGTGAGATGGTATTTAGATATTTAAATGCCGAAGTTAATTGGTTACGCGCAAATTCTAGTTTCACATTATCTATTCCGCTTAAATTACCATCAGCTTTATACTTTTCCTCCAAAGCTGACATAGTGAAATACAATTGTATCTGATTTTCTAATGTAAATCTTCTATCATAAGCTAGATCAAATTTAAACCCAGGAATATTATCTTCAGCCTCAAATATCCTTTGGGCTTCTTCGTCGCCATATCGTTTTTGTATCTCCGTTTTTCTTTGTTATAAATGATTTTTTAGGTTAAAATGCACCAAACAGAATTTTTATTTCTTTTTTATTAAGTCAATAATACCTAATATTAAGATATATGAACCACCAATTAGGAGTACATAAAATACTACTTTGTATAAAAACCGTTCAAGTTTAATATCCTTTTTTTGACTTATTTCTAAACACAGTTGTGACCATAAAATAGCCAAAGTTCCCCAAATGAAGGATCCTTTTATACCTAGGTTATTTTCAATAAACTCAACAAATGTAACCGCCAAAAACGAAATAACTATCAGCAATAAACGTTTCATGTTTCATCCTCCGTTTAAACTATTTTAAGGGTTTTACTTGGTAATCAAATCCCCAACCACCACCTAATTTGGGAGGCGTAAATCCAAATCCACCGGTACCAACCTTAACTCCGCCCCTGCCTCCGCGTGTGTAGCCAAACTAAACCTTTTATTGCCTATTGTGCAATAAGTAGTCCCTGTAACTCTAACTGCGTCTGCTTCTACGCGAAACTCCAGCCCAGCGGTCTTATTGATAGTTAATTCGAAAACCCCTTTCCCACAATCAATGTCTATTCTTAAGCCACTACTTTGGCTGGCATTATGTACATCAAAACTAACTCTTGCAACATTAGTAACAATTATACTTACATTTATATTACCTACTTCATCAATAGAAAATTCAGGCATTTGCCCTTCAAGCGCACCAACCTCTATGGTAAAATATTTTCCGAGATCAGCAGATTCTGACTCCCCAAAATACTTCCTTTCTTTTATAAGTTCCTCGGTCCTCGGCCCGTCCTTAGGTAACTTTGGCTCCGGATCGGGAGGTATTCCAGTATTCGGTGACTGTCCTAAATTATCTTGTTTATGACTTGATGGGTTGAAAGAAATTCCGGAAGAACCTCCTGAGGAACCACCTGTATTAGTACTCCCACCACCTCCCGACCCGGTAGTACCACTTCCTCCAGTATTTGTTCCCCCGGGATTCGGGTTCTCGTATTGCTGCATCTTTTCGTAGGCGTACCACTCATGCGGAGAAACATACAATCCGCTTGGATCGACAAACCTTAATGGTTAGGTCGAAGAATGGCGCGGTAACTCCCTTGCCCCGTTTCCATTCCCCGCCTTAAGAACCGTACGTGAGGTTTTCCCTCATACGGCTCACTAGTCGAGTTCTTGTAACAGTTTATGATTCCCTCAGGCTGGTTTCACTTTCGTTTCATGGTATCTGATTTGGTAATCATTATATAATCCCCATTGCTCATATACCACCTTACTACTCCATTCCTTCCAGCCATAACCTTTTCGTCCTTGGGATTTCCTTACGAACCGTCTTACTTTTTATTCGACCCATTGTCTTATTTGACTAAATTCTTTGGAGCTATGCCCTATCCGATAATAATTGACCCAACCTCGCAAGATTGGGTTTAAGCCTTTAACCATCTGATATACGTTCTGGTTATTATGGCTCTTTATATGCTCTCTAACTTTTTCTCGCAAGGCTTGTACTTTCTTTTTCTTAGGTTTAATAAGTATCATCTTCCGTTTTTCCATCTTGATTAGTCGATACTCGAATCCTAGAAAGTCAAAGGTCTCCCCTTGTTCTAAGTCGATTATCTTCGTTTTCTCCGTATTTAGTCTTACCTGGAGTCTGCTTAGTTCTGTTACTAGCCTTCGCTTGGCTTTTCCACCAACCATGATAACGCTGGATGACCATTAATTAAAATAACCATGTCGTCAGCAAATCTACAGTATTCTATTTGTTGATACCCTTTGTTTTTGGTCTCGGTAATTGCTTTGTCAAACATGTGGTAAATTCCGTTTAAGTAGACGTTACTAAGTAAGGGGGAAATTATCCCGCCTTGAGGGACTCCTTTTTTACCATTGGCTTTAAGCATCATTTTAAGCAGTCTCATAATTTTAGGGTCGTTGATTCTGCGGGATACTTTCTGTAGTAGAATATGATGTCGGATATTATCAAAGTATGCGCTTAGATCTAAATCGATGACCTTGGTCAGTCTCTTCATTCCAGCCTTAGCTACTTGTACTACGGCATCATGCTGGCTTCTTCCTGGTCGATATCCGTATGAGTTTCCAGCAAAATCGGCTTCAAAGATTGGTTCAATAATTAGCTTCAATGCTCCTTGTACTACGCGATCCTTGATCGTGGGTATCCCCAGAACTCTTACCTTTCCGTTGGCTTTTGGTATTTCTTTCTTCCGGTTCTTGCTGGTCGATATGTACCGTCTGTTAATTCTTCCTTTATTGTTGTTATAAATTTGGTCAATCCGGTCTCTTCAATTAGTTTGAAGGTTATCCCGTCTATGCCGGGTGCGCCGTTATTTCTTTTTACTTGTCGATATGCTTCGTATAAGGTTTCTTCTTTTGTTACATGACAATACATGCCCCAAAAACGTTTCTGTTTATTGGATTTCGCCGCTACATATATCTTTTGCCTCAGGTCCTGCAATTTGTTGATGGTTCCTGTCCTCACCATCACGCCTCCCTTTTTGTACAAAAGAATCTCGTACCAGCAGGCTCCTTCCCTCTTCTGAAGTTATGTTACTTCGGTGTCATCAGTACTACGTGAGCCTGTCCGCCATCCTCTCACCGTTCAGACAATTTCCCGGGTTACGGTTATATGGCTTACCTTGCTTCCGTGGATTTCTCCAACGGGGTGAGGAGGATTTCCCCAGTTGCTTCTCATAACTATCCAACCATGCCGCCACTGCTACCCCGCAGATGCCTATCCGCCAACGGCAGTCTTGCGGATAGATGCTGTCTTCGCCCAACAACCACGGACTCGACCATCTGATGATTCGTGCTTACGAGGCTACATCTATGTTCACTTTCGTTACAGCCTGGTTAGTTGCTCGCCCGGCTCTGCCGGACTTTGTCGATGGGCTTCAGCGTTTCGGTCTCCCTATCCGCCGCCATCCTTGCTATACACCCCCTGCCTTTTAGTGTAACCGGACCTTCCCCGGTTAGCTATGAGTGCCTTTCCTGGGCACACGATTGTTTGCGCCGTAAGTATACAAATTCGGATTATTCGGATCCATCGCTGGATCCTCCGAAATAAACCTCCCTAACTCACTGTCATACCACCTAGCGTTAACTATATGGCACTAGACACGCCAGGGTTTTTAAAGGGAGACCTGCTAAATAAGGAGTTTCGCAATTACCAGTTAGTAACAATCCAAAATATTTTTCGCGATTAACGGCTTATGAAAATCGCCCCTTATGCTCTTTTTAAAGATTTTCTACCAGTGACATAAAATCCCTTCTTTCCTCAGCAAATCTTTACCTGCTTAAAGCAAGTAAAAAGAGAATCCCCCCTTAATGGGGGGAATTTCTTTTTACTACTTTCTTTAAGTCTTCTACCGTCAAATGGGTGTAAACCTCCGTCGATTGTAATGAAGCATGACCAAGCAAGGCTTGAATATGGCGTAGGTCGGCTCCGTTACGAAGAAGATGGGTGGCCATGGAGTGACGGAAAGTATGGGGGGTGACCTTTTTGGCTATGCCGCTTCTTTTCATCGCTTTGGTGATGATCAGCTTCAAGCTTTGGGGCGTCAGTCTTTGACCATTCATGGTTAAGAACAAAGTTTTTTCGGCAACGGCTTCAACCATCCACGGACGAACCAGTTTAAGGTAGGCTTCGGTGAATCTAACGGCATACTCCCCGACCGGAACCAAACGATCTTTTCGACCCTTCCCCTGTTTAATCCAGAGTTCTTGCCGTTCAAGTAGTAAGTCTTCTTGGTTTAAGTTAATTAGCTCCTGGCGACGAAGGCCGGTAGAGTATAAAATCTCCAGGATTGCTCGGTCACGTAGACCATGAGGGGTATTAAACAAAGTTGCTTCCAGGATCCTGATTGCTTCTTCTTCACTTAAGACTTCAGGTAGTTTTAACGGTTTAGCTTTCCGCTGGTGAATTTGTTTTACCACTGGGCTGATTAGGATCTGGTTTGTCTTTTCAAGCCAGCTAAAAAAGTCGGTAACTGCTGTTAGATGTGAAGAGTATGTGCTTTCGGCGATTAAGATTTCCCTTTTTAGTAAGGTAGGTAAAGAAGGATCTCAGGTAAGATCTTCGCCAGTTAAGAGTCCCGCAAGCATATCCCTTGGCCGCCAAATACTCTAAATAGCGGGTTAAGTGGTCTTCAAAAATCATTAGTGTTAATCTCTTTCTTCTCCCGTGGATGGCAGCGTTTAAGAACCTTTTTTAGATCGCCAATCTCTACCTTCGTGTAATTAGCTTTCTTTTTGATTCTATTCTTTAAAAAATAGAATTAAATCCTCTCTAAATAGTTTTAAATCAAAATCCCTAATCTCAAGTTCCTCAATAATCCCCAAAGAATCAATTACGCTTCGGGCTACCATCTTTTTAATCTCATCTTCATTTGAATTTTTAAACCTTTCGTGATCTAATTTGATATCGTATTCCAACTGCTTTTTTACCTTTATGTATTTCTTTCTTTTCTTGAAAAAAAAGCTAAAATTAGGAGCGACACATATTATTCCAATCGTAAAAGTCTTAATACCAGATCCATATTCTCTTTTTTCAAAGAATGTTTCTGCTTTTTCCGAAATCCTTATAAGAACATTTGCATTTGAGTATACATCCTCTGATATTTCTTGTGAAAAACCAAAGTTCATATTTATCATTCCTATCTAAATATACAATTACCTGGTGGTAATTCACCGTGAGAAAAGAAATAATTATATATTTTTATTTTTTCCGTTACTTTTATTTGCATTTTATTTCCAGTATATTCTGGAACAGCGACGACCCCTGCCACGGTGATTCTCCGGTCGGCG
>DHOO01000072.1:51358-73721 GCA_002409975.1 Firmicutes bacterium UBA5388 | reverse complement strand
TACCAAGCTGCGCTACGGCCCGAAAGTTTGAAGGCAAATCTAATTATAGCATTGGAATTACACTGTGTCAATGCTCACAATACAATTTTTTCCCGCCTATAATCTTCCTCCCCAATCGCAGAAATGCTGCGAATATACTAAAATAAAACGCGCATCTTGTTTGTCTATTTAGGCTCCTTGTATTCTTCTACTCTTCATTACGTTACCAAATTGGTCGACAGTAATCTCCATTCTATGAATGAAATCCCCGAGCGAAGCCAATTTTGCAACACTCTCTAAATGCATGAAATCATTTAGAGCGCCATTTAATAACTCATAGATCTCTGTTAACTCCTTCTCTCTTTTGGCTAAACGCTCATGTTCTTTCTCATATTTCTCTTCGAGCGCTTGATTTTCAGCTACCAGTCGGTCTATTTCCTTAAGGAACTTTTCTTCTTGTTTCAGATCGCGTTCTACCGCCAAAAGGTGCTCAATAAAACCCCTAAGGTCTAACTGACGTTTTTGAGAGTCTTCTAGAAAACCTACTCTTTCTTCCAATTGCTGTAAAGCTTCGGGTAAATGAGCTAGTTGATACAGAAAAGTAGATTTTCGTTCTTCACTTTCTGGGGCAAAACTATGTAGGGGAGCGCTCTTTTTCTTGTCACTTTCAGCTGAAACTACAGGTTGCTCATCAGTAGTTGCTATTTTAGACATTTTCTTTTCTTTACCAATACTTGCTTTATCTAAACCGATTGATGGAATTTCTTTACCATTCAAAAGAGGCGCTTCTGGGATTTTTACTCCAGAACGTTTAAGCACATCCCGTCCTAAGCTGTTAATCTCATCCTCACTCAGGCTGCGCTTCTGAACCAAGCGGTAAAAACGAAGTTTCAACGCCGCTTCACTAATCTTCCTCTTCATTAACCGTTGTAATTCAAAGCAGGCTTCGTTTCTTGTACCACCCAAAACCTGATGTTTTGCAAAAATTTCTAAGATTAGTTGGTCTTCATCATCTGCTAAAATCTCTTTAGGGGTATGGGTCTGGTACTTTGCCCTCATAAATTTGTAATAATCCGTGTTGGAGATCCCTTTTTCTTTAAGAATCCGACAAAACTGGCTTCTTAAAGCTGATATTTTCCTCCCAAATCGTTGGGAAAGGTCTTTTCGTAGTTTTGGATTCCACCAATTTTCGTAAATCATCTCATTTTCATTCTCTGAATACCGTGGTTTTGACCTAGGGATATTACTACTCTCTTGAGGATAATCTTCTTTTCTTGCAAGCTCATTAAATTTTTTCACTTTATTCCCTCCAAAACAAAATATAATCGAACCCATCCTTCTTTAGAACATAGATGGATTGCAGTTTTATTATGTTCCTTTTTGAAAAGATTTATGCCAAAGTAGATGAATTATTTTAAGCAAAAAATAGGATCGATTGATGTAAATCAAAGCCGGGTGAATCGACATTTTAATTTTTAGGTTGGTAAAATGGATGCTTAACGTAATTATGCAATTCCCCTTACTCTAAAATATTCTATGCAATCCATATTAACTTTGTTTCCAGGGAATAAAATAAATAGTTTGAAAGACGCTAAACAATTTTTAATAAAAAAACCCTGACCGGAGTCAAGGTAGTCGTTCGCTGGCTACTACCAGCATATGTAAAGTGATTAAATTCTAGTTGGGACCCGTTAAATGATGAAAATTGTGACGAGCCACGAATCGTATTTACCGGATTTTGGGCGCCACGCACTTATACAAAAGAAAAAAGCGCCACAAAGGCCCTGTAGAAGAGTAAGAGCGATTAATGGCGAGCTTCGATAGTATTGTCAGCAAATCACAGTGCCGGGAAGATATTTATCTATACACTTTTGGATCTCTACTGGAATTTGGGCATCAGTTTTTTCATATAAAGGTTTTCCTAAATAGTATCGGAAAAAACCAGAGAGAACCTCTGGATTTTTCCCTTTTACTGACAAAGGACCAGTAAAATAGAGTTGAAGCTCCTGGATAAACTCTTTAACCTCACTTGACCTGTCCTCCCAAGCATCAAAATCAAGACGGATAATCTCAACCTTCTCTTTTTTAACAAGCTCGGTTAAAGAGAAGAGATCAATTGTGGTCTCGTTTAGGCACATAGTTTTCCCATTGAAAGCTTTTACATTGAGAAATAGGTGTTCATCCCAGTTTCCTGTCCACCGCACTTCTCTCCCCCTACCAGCAATTAGTGTCTTTACCCCGCCAGTCTGTGGAAAAGGTAAATTCGGGATAGAATCAATGATTTTTCTTAAAGCTTTGGTATATTCCGGATTTGTTCCACAACATCCTCCAACAATTGACGGGTGAGCGTCTTGAATTATTTCTCTCATTTGTTCAGCAAAGTTCTGTTCTGATAAGGAATAAACGGTATCCTCGCCTACAACCTGCGGTAACCCTGCATTAGGCTGGATTACTAATGGAAGGGATGTTACTTTCGACATTCGGGTAAGTAATGGTTTCAGTTCAGAAGGACCGAATCCACAATTTAGACCACCAGCCAATACCCCTAAACCTTCTAAGGTAGCGATAATCACCTCTGGAGAAGCGCCGGATAGAGTATAACCATTCTCCATGGTAGTTGCTTCCGCCATTACCTGCAAGTTACATGATTTTGCGGCTAGTACTGCTGCTTTTAGTTCTCTCAGGTCATTCATGGTCTCAATGTTGACTAATTCAAGCCCGGCATTTTTCATAATTTGACATTGTTCAAAAAAGATCTCCTCTGCTTGGTCTTGATCTAAATCACCAAGGGGAGCCAGTAAATGTCCAGTTGGTCCCAGCGAACCTGCTACTTTCACATGGGAAGCGGCCGCTTTTAAAGCAAGTTCTGTTCCGATGCTGTTAATGTTTTCAATTTGATCTTCTAGTCCGTATCTAGCTAAAGCAGCGCGATTACCTCCGAAAGTATTAGTTTCGATTATATCTGCTCCTGCTTCTATATATTTACAGTGAATTTCCTCCACAATTAGGGGAGATTCTAAGGTCATTGTTTCCGGAGGCTTTCCAGGAAGTAAACCTTTGTTCTGAAGTAAACTCCCCATTCCACCATCGAGCAGATAAAGATGAGCACCGGGAAAAAATATTTTAAAATCATTCTCTTTCACTACTATTTAATGCCCCCTTCTGTTGAGGAGAGATTTACCAATTCGATTTCTCCCCAGACCGCCATCTGTGAACCACAGATGGAAACCACTCCACTGATCCCAGGTATTTGGGACGCAAAATCGATTGCTTTCTGCAAATCAAAGGGTTTTTTTATTCGGTTGGCGGTGGCTGTAGCAACCGCATCAGCTAAAGCCGGATCAGGGGAGAGAATAACTACGGCATCAGCCTGCCCCTGGCTATAAGAAGGACCGACTGTTCCAGAAGAAGTACATAATCCCCATGCTTTACCAGGTTGAATTCTAAGCCCGGTCTTCCAGGAAAAAGGGGAATTGCCTGCGTAGATAGCTACCTCTCGTGATTTTTGCACAAAGAGAAAAAGGTCGCCGCCATTCTCAATCAGCAATTCTTTATTAGAAGATAATAACTTCTTACCCAACATCCCGGCAATAGCTCCGGCAACAGCCGCCATCGGTCCTACTCCCACCTTCCGGGTTACCGCAATCATCCATTGTACAATTTCGGGCGCTGAAGGATCTTCCGGCCAGGGACTAAGAGTAGAAACAAATTCAGGATGATGATAAATATATTCTTTAAGTTGACGCCGGATTATTTTCAGGTCATTTGCTGCTTGCTCTCGGCAGTCTGAGGTCGCTTCCATCCACAGATCACTCTCCCCCACTACGAGGCGGAAACAATGTAAATCAGGTCTCACTCGTCGATAATTACGGTAAACATCCGAGCGGAGCCGTCGACTACTCATTTAAAACATCACCTTAATAATTCTCATGGGACAAGCCGGCACGCAAAGTTCGCAGACAATACAACGATCGCGATCAAATACCAGGTTCGCCGTATCGGGATTCATCCGTAAGGCATTGGAATTGCATACTGCTGTACAGGCGCCACATTTAATGCACTCTTCTTCATCAAGAACGATTTCTTTACTTAAAGGTTGGATTTTAACCCCGTGTTTCTCCAGATATTCGATTCCTTCTTCTATTTTTTCCAGAGAACCATTGGAAAGCTCCAACACAAGTTTTCCTTCCTCTCCCGGTGTAATTTTTGCTTTAAGAATATTGAGCGCTAAGTCAAATTCTTTTACTAAATGATAAGTGAGGGGAATCTCTGTTAATTCCGGAGGAAAAGTCAAAACAACTCTTTTTTTCGCCAATTGCTACACCTCCTCCCGTAGGGGTTTAACTCCATCCCTAAACGGTAGAGGCGCAACTGGTTCTGTAAGGTAGAAACGTCCAGCCAGAATCCACTCTTTTAGTTCCCTCGCAATTTCTCTGGCTTTTTCCAGGCTAGATAAAGGAGCAGTCGGAATACGTTTCCCCTTTAGTTCAATACTTCCACTCCGTAAATCAGCGTAGGAGACCATACCGAGCGCTGGTTTGGAACGTTTTTGCACCCCATAATCATAAACCGTAGTTTTTAGCTCCTTGTTACTAATTGAGACTCTTCTAACCATCTCTTCATCCAGTAGAGGAATGGGGATCCCTACTCCTAGATAAAGGCTAGTGCCATAATTATGGAAAACCCCGGCGCGAAGATACTTCCGGTTCATTTCCCGAAGGTCGCCGATTAAAGCTAGGGTACCAGCGCCAGAGAGTGGCAGACCATTTTCATCCCGTTTTTGGGCAGGATTATGTTGCGTTCCTTCCCAGGCCACATAACCTGTTCCCCCTCCTAGAAACAGACGAGTGCCAATACCGATACTTCGATATTCAGGATCATTAAGAAGGGGACTAAGTTCACCTGAAGTACTATAGGTGGCGTTACCATAGTTAGGAAGGAGAGTTCCCATATAAGTATGATAAATCCGAGCAGTAGAGTTAACGGCCACACTATAATTCTGATAAACGTTCCGTGGATTAAATAAATAGGCTTGGTTTAGATCATCTAAAGTTACCCAAGTTTCAATTTCTTTACGAGGATAACAATCAGTTCTAAAACCGATCGCCTTTAGTTTAATCTTTTCTCCAGAAATCAGTTCTTCAATAACATGAGCCCCTCCGTATTCCAGACCTCTTGCTTCAGATAATTCAGTAGCTCCAATGTAGGCATCTACTGCCGCTAGCCCCGCATAAGCCGGAACATCATTCAACCAAACTTTAGACATCTTGAGCGGAGGATCAGCATGACCAAAATTAAGAAAAGCTCCCGAAGAACACATCGCCCCAAAAGTCCCGGTAGTAACAATATCTACTTTTTCCAATACTTTTTCCGTACCTTCGTCTTGAACCATGGAAATAACCTCTTCTGCGGTGACCACCACTACTCGGCCTTTTTTAATTTTCTCATTAATCTCTTGATAAGACTTAGTTAAGCTCAAAAAAACCACTCCTTGCCCCAGCTGATTATTTAAGATAAAAGAAAAGAACCCCAAGGGTTCGCGAAATTACGCTACCCCTTCTCATCTGTCAAAGCGAAATGCTCTGCAGGAATTGGCACCTTTTGGTCTTCCATGATGACCAGGGGTTGCCGAGGTTTCAACGGGCCTGTCCCTCCACCTCTCTTGATAAGAAGAGCTATAGGATCATATTTATATTAAAAGTATACTATCATAACACGAAAAGAATGTCAATTTAAACGATCTAAAATATTTTTTTATATGATTCGGTAGCCATCATAGTTGATCGGTACAGACAACCAATGAGCTTTAATTCCCTGAACGGCAAAAGCCGAGATCATTCCCTCCCCTACCGATTGGAGGGTCTCCTGGGGACTAAAAGCGATTATGGTAGGACCGGCGCCACTTAAGGCTGCACCAATAGCCCCATTCTTATATGCTTCGTCAATCACTCGATGAAAACCGGGGATTAATGTTGCCCGTCTATTCTGGTGAAGCGCGTCTTTCATAGCAATTTTAAATAAATCCAGGCGTTTAGCATAACAGGCTCCAACTAAGAGTCCTGTGTGGGCCAAGTTAAAGACGGCATCTGAAAGCGGAACTTGGGAAGGAAGTAGTTTTCGCGCTTCTACAGTAGAAACTGAAAGCTCAGGAACAGCCAAAACAACGTGGAGCTCCATTGGGAATGGAATTTTCAAATAGGAATAACCATTCGTACTTGTCTGGTCCTTTACAACCCCAATTAAACCTCCAAAGATTGCGGGGGTTACATTATCAGGATGACCCTCAATCTCCACTGCTAAAGAAAGGAGGACATCTTTAGTTAAAGGATTATTAAGATAAGTATTAGCAGCGACTAAGCCACCGACAATCGCGGAAGCGCTCGAACCTAGACCTCCCACTTCTGGAATTAGATTTTCTAGATGAACCACCCCTCCGTTTAAAGGGCGCCCAGTCACGGAAAATACTTTTTCGATCCCCTGACATACTAGGAGATCTTTTCGTCCGGCGAGTTTTTCTGCTCCATATCCCTCCGCTGTTACAGTCCAATCATCTGCCGGCGTAAAAGTTACGATATTAAATAACTCTAAGGCCAATCCAAGAAAATCAAAGCCCGGCCCTAAGTTAGCGCTAGTAGCCGGCGCCATTACTTTAACCATGCAGATAACCTCCTCGTTGCTCTTCTTTCCTTCGAGTCTCTCCCGCAACTTCCGTATTTTCATTCTTTCATGTGCCCCAGCCTGCTGGGGTGGGCGACTACTTTGAGATCTGAGTTTAATCGGCCTAATTCAGTTTTTTCTGATCGCTGCTTTTATAAGCAAACAAACCCTTCCCTTGCGGAAGGGTTTGCGGTTTTAAAAGACCAAAAAACTAATAGATAGGGGTCCCATTTTCCATCGCATATTGATGGAAAGCCTCTTTTAGCTTTTTCGAATAAACCCCAGGGGCGCCAGTAGCTATTTTTCTGCCATCCACCTCAACGACAGGAATAACTTCTGCAGCCGTGCCAGTAAGGAAACACTCGTCAGCCACATAAACATCATAACGTGTGAGCGCGGTTTCTCGAACTTCTAAGCCCATCTCAGAAGCTAGCTTCATAACTACGCCTCTTGTGATCCCTTTCAAAGCGCCAAAGGAAACGGCTGGGGTAGCAATGGTCTTTCCCTTAACAATAAAAATATTATCACCGGTACACTCTGCCACGTAACCTTCTTGGTTTAACATGATTGCTTCTGAAGCGCCACTTAGATTGGCTTCGATTTTCGCTAAAATATTATTCAAATAGTTGAGCGATTTAATCATCGGATTAACTGTTTCCGGCAAATTTCTTCTGGTAGGAACAGTGATGATTTTAAGCCCTTGTTCATAAAGTTCTTGCGGGTATAAACTAATCCGATCGGCGATGATAATAACAGTAGCCTTAGCGCATTTTCGGGGGTCTAAACCTAAATCTCCCACTCCTCTGGTAACGACCGTACGAATATAGGCATCGGTTAGTTTATTTCTCCTTAAAGTTTCTAAATGAGCTGTCTTAACTTCTTCTTTGCTCATTGGAATCTCTAGGGCGATAGCTTTAGCAGAATCAAACAACCGATTAATATGCTCATCAAATTGAAAAATTCGACCATTGTAAGCCCGAGTACCCTCAAATATTCCATCTCCATAAAGTAAACCGTGATCGAAAACTGAAACCTTAGCTTCATTTTTTGGATAAAACTGTCCATCGATATAGATTTCCAAGAAGTTCTCCCCCTTAATTTTTATATATTTTATAAAAAAGCTTGTCCTAATTTCAGCTTTTCTTACCTCTAAAATATTTTCATAAGTAGTCGCCCAAGCCGATTTGTTGGGACACATAAAAGGATAAAAAATGGACTTCATCTGTAATGCTGATAAAGGCTATTATTCAATACGAGCAACTAGCGATGAGCCACGAGAGGCATTTTCGTAGATAAGGAATGGATAAGTTTCCACTATTTTATCATAAATTTTAACAAGGAACAATGATTAGCAGTAAAACATGAAGAACTTTAATTAACCTTTACCAACCTAGTCATGAAGAAACCATCTGTTCCCTCCTGGCAAGGAAGGATTAAAATACCTTCAGGTAGTTGATGGTGATCAAGCTGTAAAGCGAAGTTTTGCGGGATTGAAACTTTAAAATTAGGATGAGTAGAGAGAAATTTTCTAATTTGGTCTTCATTTTCTTCAGATTCTATGGAACAAGTACTATACACCATTCTTCCTTGGGGCTTCAATAAAGAAGCAGCATGAGCCAGGAGTTCTCCCTGAAGAACCGATAGTTCTTTTAAATCTGTCTGCGTTCGTCGCCATCTGATATCAGGCCGACGCCGTAAGACCCCAGTCCCGGTGCAAGGGGCATCAAGCAGAATTGCATCCATCAGTCGATCAGGATGCCAACACCTGGCGTCAGCCGTGAGAGTTTGAATCACTTTGATTTTAAGTCGGTGCGCATTTTCCTGAATTAGACCAATTTTATGTGGATATTCGTCTAAAGCGTAAATCAGACCAGTATTCTTCATTAATTGCGCTAAATGAGTAGTTTTACCTCCTGGAGCAGCGCATAAATCAGCAATTACTTCTCCGGGTTGGGGTGAAAGTAAATAAGAAACTAACATCGAGGCTTCATCTTGTATATAAAAATACCCCGCTGCCCAAAACGGGGTAGTAGTTAACTTTCGACCTGCTTTTAGTCTAATCGCTTCCGGTACGAACTCTGAGGGCGCAGCTTCGATTCCGACCGCAACTAACTGTTTTAATAATTTTTCCTTGCTAAGCAGAAGAGTATTAGTTCTAATTGTAAATGGGGCTAATGAATTGTTGGCCTCCACTAATTGGTGAGTTGCTTCTAACCCCCAGCGACGGATCCATTTCTCAACCAGCCACAAGGGATGGGAATGAACTATTGTCATATGTTCTATTGATTTCTGTTCAAACTGGGGTAAAGCAAGGCCTTCTTTATTACGAAGATACTCTCGTAGAACGGCGTTTACTAACCCGGAAAACCCAGTAAATTTTGTCTTCCGGGTTAGTTTGACTGCTTCATTGACCACTGCATAATCCTGTTGCGGAGTAGTGATTAATTGATACATAGCTAAGCGGAGAATATTCCGGATTTCTGGCGGTAAACCAGAAAGGTTTTTTGTTAACAGCTGATTAAGTAGATAATCAACCAATGTAAAATTGCGAAGAGTTCCGTAAACTATATCGGTTGCTAACCCTTTTTCCCGTTCCTCCGGTTGATATTGGAGAAATAAAGAGTTCAAGATACGATTAGCATAGGCGCCTTGATTCTCAATCGTAACTAAGGCTTTAAGGGCTAAAGATCTTCCTGAAATTTTATTAGTCATCACGAGAACCACGTAAAACCAACAAACGTAGAAGCTGTAGAAGAGCCATGGCGGTAGCTGCTAAGTAGGTTAAAGCCGCTGCGCTGAGAACCTTACGGGCGCCAGTTAGCTCCCCACCACGATTTAAATAACCTTCGCTTTCTAACATGTGTAGCGCGCGTCGACTCGCATTAAACTCTACCGGTAAGGTCATAATCTGAAAAAGAACAGCAAAGGTAAAGAGAAGAATTCCTAAATCCATTAAGAAACTGCCACCTTGACCAAATAAAAGGCCGATAAAAAAGAGGGGAAAAGCTAAAGTGGAACCAAAATTAGCTACTGGAACAAGAGCATTTCTAACATTAAGTGGAATATACTCTTGCGCGTGCTGAACCGCGTGACCAGTCTCATGCGCGGCTACCCCAAGAGCAGCCAGTGAGCGTCCATGGTAAACTTGAGAAGAAAGCCGTAAAATCTTTCGTCTGGGGTCATAATGATCAGATAAAGCACCTGAAGTGATCTCTACTGGGACATCAAATAAGTTATTCTTATTCAACAGATCCCTAGCCACCTGTGCTCCGGTCAAACCAGAACTAGCAGCAACTCTTAAATAACGCTGAAAAGTAGATTGCACCTTAAACTGGGCATAAATCGCAAGTAAAAAGGCGGGAAGAATCAAAATGTAAGTAGGATCGAAGTATGGGAAAAACATTTCTTTTACCTCCTTCTGCAGATAAGTTTAATTATTTCAGTTGTGCGGGATGGACCACTCTGTTTCTTCAACTAGTTTCCCCTGATAGTATTTTACTATGGGGGTTATTTCTGAAGGCCATATATTAGAAACGTCTATCCTGCTTAAAAAGTTTCCGTTTATCCGAAAACCATCTTGGCTTGTAAGGGCGAACCCGCTACAAACTGGTGAATATTTAATCTTTTCTTTCCTGGGCTTTGTAATTCTGTAATTAAAAGAACCCCATCGCTTGTTCGCACGGGGAGACCACCCTTATCTCCTTTTTCTAGTTCTCCAATAGTTCCAGGAACAGCATGCTCTAACCCATACCAACCATCACCAAGGCGAGCCGACCAGATTTTTAGGATCTCGCCATTTAAATAGGTACGAGCCCCTGGTAACGGATCTAAAGCGCGAATCCGATTAAATAAGGAAATAGTAGGAGCTGTCCAATCTAAAAGACAATCTGTTTCGGTCAGTTTACGAACATAAGTAGCATCGCTATGTTTCTGAGGAAGTGGTTTGATCTTCCCTTCCTCTAGCGCGCTAAGGGTCTCAATTAGTGTAGTTGCCCCTATTTTCGCCAAACGATCATGAAGAGCCCCGAAGTTTTCTTCATCGCCGATAGAAACTAAGCGGGTAAGTAAAATATCGCCTGTATCCCAACCTTCATCCATTTTCATCGTGGTTATCCCGGTAATCTTTTCTCCATTTAGAATAACCGCTTGAATTGGTGAAGCTCCTCGGTATTTAGGAAGAAGAGAAGCATGCGTATTAATACAACCATACGGGGAAAAATCCAATATTACCGGAGGAATTTTCAAACCATAAGCTACCACTATAATCACATCTGGGTTGGTGGTATCTAAAAATTCCATTAACTTCTCTTCAGGAAGGCGTTCTGGTTGAAAAATCGGTAGATTATGAGCTAAAGCAATTTTTTTTACAGGGGAAGGAGTTAGTTTCATTCCTCGTCCCCTTGGTCGGTCCGGTTGGGTAACCACTCCTAACACTTTATGCTTTGATTGGAGCAATTTTGTAAGTGAGATCGCAGAAAAGTCCGGAGTTCCCATAAATACTAGTCTCATTGTTTGTTTTCCCCACTTTCCCTGGAGATATAATCAATAAACAAGATGCCATTAAGATGATCTATTTCATGTTGGAAAGCGCGGGCTAAAAGCCCTTCTCCTTCTAACTCCACCTTTTCACCCTGAGGATTAATCCCAATAACGGTTACTTTTGAGGCTCTGGTAATATAGGCTTTTTGCCCGGGAATGCTTAAACACCCTTCCATGTCTCGTTCTTGACCAGATTTGCCAGTAATTTCCGGGTTTATAAGGATGATCGGACCTTTTCCGATGTCAATGACAATAATTCTTTCATCTATTCCTACCTGAGGGGCAGCCAATCCTACTCCATCAGCATCATACATTGTCTCCAGCATATTTTGGGTCAGCGTTTTAATCCGTTTTGACACTTTCTTAACCGAGCGAGCTTTTTGTCGAAGAATGGGATCTGGTTCAGTAACAACCTGCAAAATCATTAATAGCACTCCGTTTCATAAAGAATGAGTTGAACTGAGCTTATTATATTATAGCACGGAATAAGGATTTTCGTCGATGATTATCCTTACCCCTCTCTTCCTGCTTCGCAAGAAAGCGCTGACAATTCCCGGTAGTAAGCGTTGGATAATGAGAAGAGCATCTGTTTTTATTAGGGTATGCCAGCGAAAGCGATTCTTGACTTTTTCAATGATTGCCGGGTGTGGACCAATAATTTCTATCTGATTGTTTTCTGACCCTAATGAGTTTAATTGTTTTTTGAGAAGAGAGGTCACTTCCTGCGCAACATTAATTACCTCCTTTAAATCGAGTCCTGAAAAGACTAGCCGGATTAGGTAATTAAAAGGCGGGTAATTGGCAGCGCGTCGAAAAGCTATCTCTTGCTGATAAAAAGCCGTTTCATCCTGATTAACTAGAGCATTAATACTATAATGTTCAGGGTTAAATGTTTGGATAATAACAGTCCCCGCTTTTTCACCCCGACCGGAACGCCCTGAAGCTTGAGTTAAGATTTGATAAGTCCGTTCTGCTGCCCGAAAATCCGGAAGATTCAGTCCAGAATCGGCTGTAATAATCCCTACTAAGGTCACATTAGGAAGATCCAACCCTTTGGCGACCATTTGTGTCCCTAAAAGAATATCAATTTCCTGCTTAACTAATTGACGATAAATCCGTTCATGACTTCCTTTACGAACAGTAGTATCCAGATCCATCCTTGCTATTCGCGCCGTAGGGAAATCTTTCGTTAACTCTTCTTCTAAACGTTGAGTCCCATGGCCAAAATAACGAATATAATGACTTTGGCAGTGAGGACAAATATTTGGCGGCAAGACCTGGTAGTTACAGTAATGACAACGAAGAATCGCCGGTTTTTGGTGAAAGGTTAGAGTGACATCACAAGAAGGACATTTTAAAACATGTCCGCATTCTCGGCAGATGATAAAGGTGGCATAACCTCTTCTATTTAACAAGATGATTACTTGTTCCTTAAGAGATAATCTTTGCTCAATTTCTTTTTTAAGCGGAGGGGAAAGAACCGAAAATCGTCGTTCTTTAAATTCCTGGCGTAAATCAACGACACGTATGCCTGGCATTGGTCGCCCCATAATTCTTTGTGTAAGGGGAAGTTTGATCTTCTCCCCTTTTTCCACTGCATAAATACTTTCTAAAGAAGGGGTAGCGCTTCCCAGAATTAACACTCCATTGATCCGTCGGCAAAGCTCTTTAGCTACCTCTTTAGCGTGATAACGAGGGACCTCCTCTTGTTTGTAGGTAAACTCATGTTCTTCATCAATGATGATTAAACCGAGGTTGGGCAAGGGGGCAAAGACGGCGGAACGTGCCCCAACTACTACTTTGACTTCACCATTCTTAATCCGCCACCATTGATCAAATCGTTCTCCTTCAGATAAACTACTGTGTAAGACAGCCACATCATTGCCAAACCTTGCTCTTACTCTTTCCACTGTTTGAGGGGTCAACGAGATTTCAGGGACCAAGAGAATAGCTTCTTTTCCTTGTTTTATCGTTTCCGCGATCGATCTTAGGTAAACTTCAGTTTTACCACTTCCCGTCACTCCATGTAACAGAAAAAAAGTTGCTTGGTTATCAACAAGAGCCAACTGTATCTTTTCTAAGGCCGTTTGCTGCTGGGAGTTGAGAATCGGTATCGGTGTTGGTGATGGTTGAAATGAAAACGGATTTCTTTCGATCACTAGCGATTGTTTGCTTACTAATCCTTTGCGACAAAGAGCTTCTAAGACACTAGCTGTCACTCTAGTAGCGGATAGGATTTCTCCTGACGCGACCGGCTGCTCTTGAGTCGCCAGATACTGGCACACTCGTTTTTGTTTATCTGTTAAACTGATCTTATTTCTCTTATTTTTAAGCGACGTTAGACTATAGGCGTTAATCGTCTTAAAGGTAACCTTTGGTTTCTTCGGACGCCAACTAACATTCACTAATCCGGCATCAATTAATTGGGATACATAAGGGGAAAACTCGTTTTGGAAAGCAGGAAATGGTGTGAATTGCGGAGAGAGATTCTGAAGTTGGGCCCACAAGTTAATACGGAGTTCCTCATTAAGAGGAATGCTTTTTAGAAACTCTTCTACCTCCTCGATCGTTCCCCTTAGCTGCCAACATTTTTCCGTTCTAGAATTTAACCCTGGAGGAAAAAAAAGGCGCAACAGATCCTGGCGTCGACAAAAAAAACGTTGGGCTAACCATTCAATTAAAGAAAGTTGGAACTTGGTTAAGAATGGAGTATCATCCAACACAGCAATAACTTCTTTAAGCTGTTCTTGATAAGTAGGCTTCTGAGCACCCCAGACTACAGCTTCAACTTTTCGACCGGCAAACGGAAGTAACACCCGACTACCCAGAGCAGGAGTAAAATTCCAACTATCGGGAATCCGGTAGTCATACAAACGGTCTTCTGGAAGTTCAGGAAGATTAACAACTGCTTGTATGTAACGACTAGCTTTAATCAACTCTCTTCCACCCAACTTTTTAACCAGAAAGGGAAAGAGTAGATTTTCGCACCCGTGGGTTTCGAAGACAAAAGGATTCTACTAATCTGATTTTTATTAAAAAACTTCACCTATTGGTCAATCCTCCAAATAGTAATTCTCTATATCTTAGATTTAAAATAAAACAAAATTCCCGGCGCCTAAAGCACCGGGGACCAAAACCTTAAACATCATTAAAGGGCTGCTGGACAGGAACAATTTTTTCATTTAGAATTTCATCTAAAGCGATAGAGACAGCCCCGGTGGCACGGTCCTCAGACGAAAGATTAGTATTATGGACAATAATCTCGCGGGCCCGTTTAGCAGCAGTTACAACCAGAGTATATCTGCTGTCCACCTTCTCTAATAGTTTTTCAAGAGAAGGGGTATTCATTGAAGGTACTTCTCCTCCCTATGATAATAATTAAGATTAAGATAGAAATATCATCATTTCAATAGTTTGTCAAGGGTTAAGCTTTTGCGAACAACGCAAATAGCTTAAGGGTAGATCAATTTCTTCCAATAACCCCTTGCTACTTTTACTTCTTCCGCATTGATAATTGATTCCACTCTATAGCAGGCTTGTTCTAAACTGTCGTTGAGCACCACATAATCATAAAGCGAAACCGCTGCCAGCTCTTTATCGATATAAGACAGTCGTTTATTGATCGATTCTTGATCATCAGTGTTCCTCTGGAGAAGCCTACGTTGCAACTCTTGAACAGATGGGGGGTATAAAAATATTAAGATTGAATTGGGATAGTTCTTTCTGATTTGGGTCGCGCCTTGAATATCAACATCCAAGATTACATGTTGCCCACTATTAATTCGGCTAAGCACTGTCTGTTTTGGCGTGCCATAATAATGACCGTATATTTCGGCCCATTCTAAGAAACCATCATTCTCAATCTCTGCTAAAAACTGCTCTTTCGTAAAAAAATAATAATCAACCCCATCCACTTCCTGTCCCCGTGGTAAACGGGTAGTTGCTGAAATCGAGTAGGTTAGATCCTTTCTTTTTGTCAGGATCTCTGTAAGTACAGTGTTTTTTCCAACTCCGGATGGACCTGAAAGCACATAAAGTAATCCAACCATTATTTATTACTCCTCGGGATCATTATTTGCCAATTCTTTAGAATTTAAACGATGAGCTACGGTTTCAGGTTGTACAGCGGAAAGAATTACGTGAACACTATCGACAATAATTACAGCTCTGGTTCTTCTTCCATAAGTGGCGTCAATCAATGTGCCTCGATCGCGACTCTCTTGAATAATACGTTTAATAGGCGCTGATTCAGGACTAACAATGGCAACAATTCTGTTGGCAGCAACCATATTACCAAAACCTATGTTGATCAGTTTAATTTCCATACGGAGTGGAATCCCCCTTCTTACTAGTTACCAAAGCGTTCAATTAAAGCCTGCCTTTGCCGAGAACCTAATCCTTGTATTCTTCTAGTTTCGTCAATCCCGATCTCATTCATAATCTTACGAGTTCGAACCTTTCCAATCCGCGGCAAAGACTCCAATAAATAGGCAACCCGCATTTTTGCGATCACGTCACTATCCATTTTTTCTAAAACTTCACGAATACCGGTACGACCGGCTTTTAAATCCTGACGAATTTTTGCTCGTTGACTCCTCACCTGTTGCGCTTTTTTTAATGCTTGTTTTTTCTCCTCAAGAGTTAATTTGGGAAGCGGCATCTTTTCACCTCCTATTCGATATTCTGAACCTGTTCCCTAATTTTTTCAATTTCTGTTTTTATATCCACAATATATCGGGAAATAGATATGTCGGCTGTTTTTGAGGCTATCGTATTAATCTCTCTATGTAACTCCTGGGTAATAAAATCTAATTTTCTCCCGATAGAGCCAGTAGCTAATAAGGTAGATTGAAACTGTTCTAAGTGACTTTTAAACCGGACGATTTCTTCGGTGATCGACGAGCGCTCAACATGAAAAAGCACCTCCGCGGCCAAACGATGCTCATCAATTTCTACCTCCCCTAAAAGCTCACTAACTACTTTATGTAACTTTTCCTGGCAGAGGGTTGGTAGCTCGGAGGCTAACTCTTGAATTTCCTTAATTGTTTGGTCTAATTTGTTGATTCGCTTCTTTAAATCAGCAGCAATAATTTCTCCTTCTTTCTGTCTCATCAGTAAAAGTTCTTGAGCTGCGCCTTGAACGACGCTACAGGCTGCTTGCTTCAAAGCTTCCTCATCAACTTCTTCTCTTTTGATAAAAAGGTCGGGAATCATAAATAGTTGCTCCATTCTGATTCTACCTGGAAGTTTGAATTGCGTTTTAATCTGTTTGAATTGTGCAAGATATTCAGTTAACAATCCCCTATCAACTTCGAGTCGACAGTAGCGATCATCTGTATTATGTTCAATAGAAACATAAAGATCAATCTTTCCCCGCTGAAAAAGCGGTTTGATAATTTTAGTTAAACTTTCTTCAAGCCAAGAAAGATTTTTCGGTAAGCGAATAGATAAATCAAGGAAACGATGATTAACACTACGTATCTCTGCCGTTATATTAAAATTAGAACAATCTTCTAACCTAAACCTTCCATAGCCAGTCATACTAAATGGCATCTATTTACTCCTTATTAACTAAAACCAGTTGCCCTTTGTCTTTAGGATAAAAAGACAGCGTCATTCGCTGAATTTTAGTCGAGTTCTTTTTGTTTCTATTATTAATTAAATTCGTATAGTTCCTAAACAAGAATAATTCACGTATATATTCCACTTCAGGTCATAAAACTCCTCCTTTTTCTGCGGAAATTTCTTTAATTTTCCTAGGGAACTTTTCTGTTTAGCTATCGTTTTTAAAAATAGAAAAAGATCGGAGCTAACTCTAAAAAGTTATTCTAAGCTTTCAGTTTTTATAAATTAAAGGAGGAGTTGTTTATGAGAGGATTTTATCATAAATATCAAAAAGTATTCCTCTTATTATTTATTGTAATTGCTACATCTATTATTACTTCAGCAATCTTTCTGACCTTTACGAGTCCAAAGGACAAATCCTTTCAGCTTCCTGTGGTTGAAGAGAAGGCAGAAGTAAAATCCCAATTATCGCCAACTGCTTTTAGCTTTGGCTCTGACTCATCCTGGGAAAAAGCGATTATAAACGTAAATAAAAAAGTTGCGCCAGCCGTAGTATATATTGACACTGTACGCACAGTTAAAACTAGCCCTTTAGTTCCTGACTTTTTCCGTGAATTTTTTGGCCCCGAGTTTTTTAATAGCTTTAAAGAACGGGAATATCAACAACAAGGAACCGGTTCTGGTTTTATCATTCGTGATGATGGCTATGTTGTTACCAATTATCATGTAATTGAAAATGCGGATAAAGTGACAGTAAACTTAAAAGGTGGAAAAAAATACGAAGCAAAGATTGTCGGAGCTGATAAGAAATTTGATCTGGCCATTTTGAAGATTGAGGCTAAAGGTCTACCGTATCTGGAAATTGGTAATTCTGATTCTTTAGAGATCGGTCAGTGGGTAGTAGCAATTGGTAACCCCTTTGGTTTACACGAAACAGTCACAGTAGGAATCATTAGCGCTTTAAACCGTTCCCTATCTTCTGAGAAAACAGATGGTGGTTATTTAATTCAAACTGATGCCGCTATTAATCCTGGTAATAGTGGCGGACCGCTAGTAGATCTTAATGGAAGAGTAATTGGCATCAATGAAGCTATTCTCTCTAATGCGCAAAATATTGGCTTTGCTATTCCGATAAAACTGCTTAGTGATAACCTGGATGCTCTTATTTCCAAAGGGAAAATCACTCATAGCACCGAATCCAATAAGCCATGGCTGGGCATATATATGCAAGATGTAAACGAAGACATGACCTCATACTTCAAATTACCATTTAAAAACGGAATTTATATAGGAAGAGTAGTTAAAGATTCCCCGGCAGATAAAGCTGGTCTGCAGACCGAAGATATTATTACCCAAGTAAATCGGAGAGAGATTAAGTCTGGTGAAGAACTGGCATCACTCATTCAAAAGATGAAAATTGGAGATAAAATCTCTCTTTTGGTTTGGCGGAACGAACAGTTTAAAAAAATAGATGTGGTGCTAGAAGCCAGACCTGAGGAAGAATAACCAAAACCTGCTTTTGACATAACTCTTTTTTAACGATAAAATACTGGTAAGCCATTGCATTCAGGAAGGATTTGGTACAATGATACAGACAGAGATCTTATCTCTGACCAGTTCCGCGCCAAACGCGTTTCAGGAGTTTGAAAACCTGGTACAAACGTATGAGAAAGCCTTCTATCATTTTGCTTACCGTTTAACTGGGAATCATGATGATGCTCAAGATTTAACTCAAGAAGGTTTGCTTAAAGCTTATCGTGCCTTTCATCGTTTTAAACCAGGAACCTCCTTCGATCGATGGGTCTACCAGATTATCTATAGATTATTTATTGATCAGTATCGTAAAAAGCGGCGGCGTCCCTTTGTTTCTTCTTTAGATGAATCTCCACCTTATTTTGACCAAGAAAAGCAAATGGAAGTCCCAGATCACAGTAAATTACCTGAAGATTTCGCCCTCCGACATGAATTAGGACAAACAATTCAACAAGCCCTTCTTCGTTTACCAGAGGAATTCAGGGCAGCTGTAGTTCTCTGTGATGTGCAAGGATTTTCTTATGAGGAAATAAGTAATATTCTTCAATGTTCGCTAGGAACGGTTCGTTCTCGTATTCACCGAGGACGTCGTCTGCTTAGGGAATATCTTAACCCGTATCTTAGCGGGGAAAGGGGAAAATAATAATGAATTGCCATCGTGTGCAGAACCTTCTCTCTGCTTATCTTGATCAGGAGATCTCCTCCGAGGAACGACGTCTGATTAGAAACCATATTTTTAAGTGCCCGACCTGTTCTAAAAGTTATGAAGAGCTTAGTAATATCAAAAGTTTTCTCGGGAATTTAGAACCCCCTACACTAGAAATGAATTCTCCTCCTAATTTTAGCTTGTCTCTCGAGGAAATAATTGCTCACGACTTCAGTAACAACCCCTTAATGTGGGGTAAAAGATTATTTTTAACTAGTGGTTGTGTTTTCCTTTTCCTTTTAACCTCTTTCTACCTATTTCCGGTTAATGAACCCAACAATTTGGTCAAGAAGCAAGAACTTTCTTCTCCGTCTTCAAATTCTACCCCGTATCAAATTGCTAGGAAACAACAGACAGACTCCCTGGTAGAAAAAAAGGAACAAGAAGAAGAGAAGGATGAATATTGGTTAGATGAATCCCTCCTTGTGCCCGGGATCCCTGTTTCTCGTTAAGAGTATTTTCTTAATAAGGACTTTGGCGCCATTAGCCTTTCACAGGCATAGAATGACTAATAACAATCGAGAGGCTTGGAGGTTGGCGCCAAAATGAGTAAAATATATCCCTACCCAGCGGTACAATATATACCGCTTTCTTTGGGGATTCTCTTTCACCAAGATAACCTGCCCACAGAAGCATTTTTATTAATCGGAAGAGAAATTCCTACCAGAAAAGAATTAATAGAAGAGAAATTAGGAATTCAACTCCCCCCTTTTGCAGTGAGCGCAGATCAGCTTCTGCTATTTGCTGGAGGAATGGAACCACTAGAAGCAAAATACCGAGGTTATTATGTAACCATTAAAGTTACCAGAAGATCCTCTATTTATTTAATTTCCATGCCAAAACATTATTTTTATAAAGATACTCTGGTTTTTCAAGCCAAGAATGAAAATGGTGAAACACTGGTTTCAAAATGTATAAGCTTAAATAAGTGTTAAATAAGTGAGGGAATTGCCTAATTACCTTATAGTATAGTGTTTAGCTTACATTCGAGGGGATTATTAATATCTTGTGGTCAAATCTTAAATAAATAATTGAATTATGCAATTCCTGAAAGTAAGTATCCAGTAATTTAATTAGGAGGCGGAAAATGCGCAAAGACGTAGCTTTTAATGACTATTCCCGTGAAGTTATTGCCCAGCTTGCCCAGGGCGGAGCATTTCTAACCGTTAAAGACAAGGACAAAGCAAATATTATGACCATTGGGTGGGGAAACATCGGCTATATGTGGAGAAAACCCGTGCTCATGATCATGGTGCGTTATTCCAGATATACATATGGTTTGCTCGAAAAAGCCGGAGAATTTACAGTCAGTTTCCCCCAGTCTAATCTGCTTAAAAAGGAACTATTGCTCTGTGGACAACAATCCGGACGAGAGGTAGATAAATTTAAAGAATGTAAATTTACGCCTTTAGAAGGTAAATTATTATCAACCCCGGTCATTAATGAATGCAAATTACACTATGAATGTAAAATCATTTATCAACAGGCGATGGAACCGGGGCTTCTCTCTGAAGACTTACGGGAAAAGTGGTATCAAGGTCGTGATTTCCACGTGCTTTATTATGGGGAGATCGTCGCAAGTTATCTTACGGATGAAATTAGCTAACCGGAGGATAAGAAAGCGATACTTTTAGCCCTTAAAGGCAAAGATGGTTGAAAGCCGCGACTTTTGTCGCGGCTTTTTGTACCTTAAATTTCACTTCTCAGCTCTTGTATGGATTTTGGTTCCCAGCGCCCTCTTACTTTCTTCATCCCATAGACTGTCGCTAACTTCTGCTTTAAACCGTGATGGAGTTTAATCGCAATCCTCTTTAGATCTTTTTTCGGATCTTCACCCTTGGGGAACCTTGGATCATCTAGCCCAATTCCGCTAGCTAGCAAAGTTTCCACCCCAAGTTTAGCTGCTAAAAAACGATCGAATTTGTCAATGCCAAAAATATAGAAATCATCCAGCATCCCAATTATTTCCCAGGTAACCTGCTCCGCTTGGGAATAACGACCAGCATCTTTATCTTGATCGGAAAAGCGCACCGGGAGATTGTCGATAATGCAATCGAGATGAGAAACCAGATATTCCAGGTCAAATAAGCCAGTCGCACAGTTAAACAGGATACTCTCCCCTCTTTGTTCCGCCGCCAACACTTCTTCTTGTGAAATAGCTACTCCCAAATCAGCACAGTTCAATTTATTATTCTGATCTAGAACTAAGACCCCGCCTTTTACATCTACTACCGTCCGAAAGGAGAATTCGAACCCAGCCTGTTTACCTTGGAGCGCAAGTAGAGCGATGGCAATCGGATTCACGGTAAACCCTAAATTGTCCACATTACCTAAATAAATCAGCTTGATACCACGTTGTAAAAGTTCTTGATAGCAATCTCGTAATATCTCAAAATTCTGACCATGACCTCCAGGCATAGGTAAAGGGGTGTTCTCTATACCGTAAGCATTGGTAAATATCTCTTTCGGTCGACCTAAACAGCTATGGGTATACGCTGCCAACATGGGCTGAACTCCGGTTAAAACTTTTGTTATCTCTACTCCGGTTTCTGAAACTAATTCCTGTAAATAAAGACTATTTTTGAAGAGCTGATAAGCTTCGGCCATCTCCTGATTATTATAGATACTTGTCATCTGGAAGAGCGGAAGGAGCTGCTGTGGTTTTGTTCCTGTAAGCTGTTGGTAGCGGAGGATTTCAATAAGAAGTGACCGCATTTTCAATTCAATAAAACAGGCTCCCGGAGTGCTATCTTCATTGAGATAAGCAGGAACTAAACCTTTGGAGCGGTTCTTTCCGCTCTTTTCTATGAGCGAAAATTCTTTTTGACAAATTTCAAAATATTGGGGGTTAAAAGCGACATTTTTCTTATAATCAAAATAACTGCTAGCTGAACCACCGTTTAAGATTCCATAGCCCACCACCGGATAAAGGAGAATACCCAACTGTTGTAATGCTTTCTGATCAAAAATTCCTTCTTTCCCTTCCACTTTACAGATTTGCTGAAGGTCGATTTTTAAACCCCATTTATCTATTTTAGCTTGGACTGTGGCGAGCGCTACTTTCACCTGTAACTCACCCGTAAAATCAATAATCTTTTCCCCATCCACGCTCGGAATCCCTACTGCTTTTACTGGCTGAAAACGGTCAAACTCGCCTGCATTATATTTTGCTAAGATCTTTCTAGTTAACCTCAGATCAATGCCTTTATTTCTCATCTCTGCGGCTAGAGAGGGGGAAAAACCATAGTTTTTATCATTGATCGTTGTTAAATCTCTCATTACCCTATTCCTTTCTTGTCTGGTCGGTTATTAGCTCCGTTCTTCAGGTTAAGGAATTGCATAATTCATTATTTAAGATTAACCACATATCTGATTTCGTGACTA
>DHOO01000072.1:50831-51107 GCA_002409975.1 Firmicutes bacterium UBA5388 | reverse complement strand
ATGCCCACTAGGAATTGTCTAATCATAGACAATTCCCTCGAATATTAGTCAAACACTATATAGTCGTCAACGTTAACTACCATTTGGCCCAAGCAAAAAACAAGATAAAAGTTAACGTTGATCGACAAGCCTGGAAGTGTTTTCTAGATGGTCGCTCACGCCGGCTACCGCCCGCACACATGAAATGATGAAAATCTACGCCGGGTGAGTCGACAAGCGTCGAAGGCCACTTTTATTGGTTGTTCACGCCGACTGTTTTTCACGCCCGGTGAATCA
>DHOO01000072.1:47214-50641 GCA_002409975.1 Firmicutes bacterium UBA5388 | reverse complement strand
AACTAGGGCTATTTTCTAGGTATTGTCAATCAAAGGCGGGTGAATCAATAAAGGAGGCATTTCCCAGATCGGTTAAATAGAAGTTTTGGTAATTATGCAATTCCCTCAGGTATTAAAGTTATTCTTTTTTCGCTATTCATACTCCTGCAAAAAGGTTGTTAATATTCCACTCAAAACACCTCCTTCCCCTTGTAGTTAGAATTAATTGATAGTATAATGGCACTAATAATTATTCACCGGAAGAGAGGTATAATTAAACAATGAACAAGCGTGTCTTTAACTTTTATCCCGGTCCTGCGACTCTTCCTTTGTCCGTTTTAGAAGCTGCCCGGGAAGAGTTAATAAATTTTAATTCTACTGGCATGTCAGTGATGGAGATTAGCCATCGTTCTAAGCAATATGAAACCCTTCAAAATGAGGCTGAAGCTAGGCTGAAACGGCTCTTAAACATGGGCGATAATTTTAAGGTCCTCTTTTTACAAGGAGGAGCTAGCTCCCAGTTTGCTATGGTACCGATGAACTTTCTGTCTCCGGACAAGACGGCAGATTACCTAATTACCGGCAGTTTTGCGGAAAAAGCTTATCAAGAAGCAAAGTTTTTCGGAAATGCTCACCCTGCTCTTGATCTAAGCAATGAACAACACCGACGGCTTCCTAGCCAAGATGAACTAAAATTATCGGCAAGCCCTGTCTATGTCCATTTGACCAGTAATAATACGATCTATGGGACCCAGTGGCAAACTTTCCCAAACACAGGAGATATTCCTTTAGTAGCTGATATGTCCAGTGACATCCTTTCCCGTCCCTTCAATGCGGAACCCTTTGGTTTAATTTACGCC
Organism: Firmicutes bacterium UBA5388; assembly: GCA_002409975.1. GTDB lineage: Bacteria > Bacillota > UBA4882 > UBA10575 > UBA10575 > UBA5388. The sequence goes on along the minus strand of DHOO01000072.1, from coordinate 49,802 downwards.
GGAGCGCAAAAGAACCTCGGGCCTGCCGGAGTAACGATTGTCATTATCCGAAAGGACATGCTCGCGAAAGCCAAGACAAACCTACCTACCATGTATCGATATGATATTCACGCTAAGAACAATTCTCTTTATAATACCCCACCTACCTTCTCCATTTATATGGTTTCCTTGGTTTTAAAATGGCTGGAAGATTTAGGCGGTTTGAAGCAAATTGAAATAATGAACCAAGAAAAAGCCGGTTTAATCTATAATGAGATTGACAACAGTAGCGGCTTTTATCAAGGTCATGCCGAGAAAAACAGTCGCTCCTTGATGAATATCACCTTCCGTCTTCCCAATGAGGAATTAGAGACTAAATTTGTCCAAGAAGCTACTGAAGAAGGATTGATCGGTTTAAAAGGTCACCGTTCAGTAGGAGGTCTTCGAGCATCTATTTACAATGCCATGAGTTATGATGGGTGTAAAACGCTGGCGGAATTTATGAAAGACTTCCGTAAAAAAAACAGTTAATCCTTCATGCTGGCTACCTTTTACAAGCCCTAGAGACATTTTTTAGGTAGTCCCCCACCCCAGCCACTGAGGCAAGCGAAAGGATGAAAATCGCGATGAGTTGTATTTGCGCTACGCACTGAATAAGCGAATGAGAAATGCGCCGCAAAGGTGTTCAACACTTATAACGAGCAATCAGCAACAACCTATGAGCAATATTTTCTCGTTAGGCACAAAAAACCCGGGCTCAGTCCTTAAAAGAAAGCCCGGGTTAATTTATGTAATTTATCTTGATAAAGATAGATACAAATCTCTTTTTATCAGCGCTAGTAGTTACCCTATAAATATTGAATACTCTATTAATCAATAAATCAACGAAGCGTCATCAAAATAGACTGTTCCCGAAGTATTTCCTAAAAATAATAGATAAACTGTAATGCTTTTTATATCAGCCCGTATTCTTTCATTTAGTTCTATACTATAATATTTATCAGATGAATCAACTATAGGAATCCTCTTCTGAGTAGTAGTAAATTGCTCCGCAGATCCTGTGGGTTTTACTGCATCATCACAACGAATAGCAATGGCGGCTCCTGTACCAGTGAGATTTTCTGTCTTTACTCTGATTTTTAACTTTACTTTTTTACCGACAGGGATATTATTGCTAATGGTCTGGGCCCAAAATGCGAAGTTTTTTGAATCCGTGACGCCATTTATTTTTAGACATTTATTATTCGGATCAGTAAGATCATATGTTAAAGTCGTTTGCTTCGAATCAGGATCCACATCGTTAACATTCGTTCCTCTATTATACCACCAACCACGTGGTCGCTCGTCACTTTCTTTCTCCTCCATATTTCCATTCTCTAGTAATTCAATACCTTTGTATTCATATGGTGTCTTTTTTGAACAACCGCTAACTAAACATATTATAAATAGGGAAATAAGCATAAAAAGTAGTGATCTTTTCAAGTTATTTCAACCTCCTTTGTTTTATGTTAAATTAATTATACATTATTATCTAATAATAGGCAAGATTTCTGTAACAATAATTGTTTTGTAATTAATTATCTTTTATAAGGGGGTGACAACTAAAACCCGGTCTTTATTCTAAGAACCGGGTTTTAGTTGTCACCCATGAACAAAAGTATAAATATTTGGTTTGTTCATTAATCCTAACAATTAAGTTTCAACAAAAACATAATCATAACTTACCGGATTGTCACCCTCCCCAGAATTATATTCATCGATCTGGGTTAACTTTCCGGAATCTTCAATCGCAAATGCGTCAATCCTCGCATGATCCGCGTAATATCCCCGCGCAACATAAAGAAAGCGACCTGACAGGTCAACCGCTTATCATCAAAGGGAGAACCCTCAGCCAAAAATAAATTAGAACCGCTGGCCGAATAGGCGTTCAAACCAAAACCGGTTTTTCTGGCAAAAACCCAATCGTCTCCAGGAGCGACCGCGAGGCAGCGCAAGTATTTTTATGGGTTAAAGACCCATCGGTAGCGTTTACCGAAAACACCATCAAGCTCCCGGAGGTGAAAGTTGGCGACGTACAATTGGGAACCGGTTAAATATGAAACTACTATTCAAACTATAATTTTTAATAGCAAACACAAAAAAAGATCCACCTTAGGGTGAATCTCTTGTTTTTAAATTGGTGGACCCAGGGGGAATCGAACCCCCGACCTCTTGAATGCCATTCAAGCGCTCTCCCAACTGAGCTACGGGCCCATATCTGCATGACATATATTAGATTAACCCCAAACCAGCAATTTGTCAAGAGGTATTTTTACTTTGTGTCGTCGGACTATGATAATGTCATGTTATAAGAGGACTGAGAAAATGTCATCCCCTAGGTTGGATCGGGTAGGAGGCTACCACCCATTAGTTGATTAGCCGGCCTCCCACGGTAAGGCACGTAACCTTCATCCCATATACCCGCCGTATCTACATCCTCGTGTCCGTGCAGTTAATCGGATTTCGTCTTGACTAGCAGACTCATCCCACTTAGAATGCCTTATACGATTCGTGTTCCTCAGGCCGGGACTTTGCTCATCACGCTTCCTTCAGATTCCACCTCACGGTGG
>DHOO01000072.1:0-47071 GCA_002409975.1 Firmicutes bacterium UBA5388 | reverse complement strand
CTTCCTTCAGATTCCACCTCGCGATGGATCCCGGGTTGCATGGGCGAGCAGCAAACGAAGTTTGAGACCAGCCCTTTTTAGTGATTGAACTTAGAATTGTCTATTGGAATATTATACTAAATTATGGATTGATCTGTGTTTGATTATTTGATATTATTAAATCATCACATGGTAGAGTCCATCGATAATAGTATAGGAATAGAGTTCAATTATGAGGAGGAGATTATAGTGAGAAAAAAGGTGGGTGTTTATATTGCTTTTACAGCGCTTATATTGGCTGCCATATTATTTGCCTTTAGGAATAGGATTTCCTCGGAAAAGACAAAAATAATAAAAATCCCTTTAAAGCAAGGTACCGCAGCTGAAGAGGTTGGTACGTATACTATTGATCAGCTGACAAAGGCAGTATTGGAGAATAATATAAATCTGGTGAACAGAATAATCGATAGCAAATCGGTAGATATTAACGGAAAGGATTCGGAAGATAAATATCCTATTGAAATAGTACTTGTGATGAATAACTGTGATATGGCAAAGATTTTGCTAGGAGCAGGAGCCGATCCATATGTTATAACCGCTGATGGAGAGAGTGTGTATGCTATTGTAATGAAGGGCGATAGTAACTATTTAAAGGAGATTTTTATAAAATACGGAAAATAACTGCCTGTTCTTTAGATAAGTAATATTATCCAGGTTAGGCTAAATACATACCACTGCGCTTGGTATCTTGCAGTTACATTGACGAAAACCACTATCTTTTCGATTGTGCGGATGAAATCACAGATGTTATGAATACCGTGTTTAATGTATATTTTTGGTAAATAGGTAATGACTCTTGGAGAGATTAAAAAAATTTTGGGAATGGTCCAAAAGAGGTAAAAACAACAAGCTTTGGCAAAATATTAATCCCGCAATAAGCCTACTTTAAAGGATTTACGGGATTTTTTTACATAATAAATCAGGTTTTATTGCTTGTTATTTTCTCAAACAACTTCCAGGCGCCAACCTAGAAAAATTATGATATGATAAAAAGAAATTCTAAAAAGTTAGGAAGTGAGATCTTTGTTGGCGAATCTGATGGAATATCAAATTTTCCATAATAGTGTCAAAGACTATCTTGCCTTTTTTGTCGGATTTTTGTTAGGTGTTCTTGTTGTTCGGTTATTTAAAAAAATTTTCTTATCCCAATTCCATAAATGGGCGGGTAAAACCGGCAATAGGTTCTTTGATTTCTTAATTACAACTTGTGAACAAAAACTTCTTCCCTTGATCTATTTCTCTGTTTTTTATCTTAGCATCCAGGGATTAAGGATTACTCCTTTTTTACTTAAAATTATTAATGGCCTTGGTCTTACCTTATTTGTTGTATATGGAGTTCGGTTTTGCTTAGCTTTGATTAATTATGGAATAGAATTCTATATAGTTAATAAGGAAGCAGATTCAACAAAAAAACAAGTTTTAAAGGCAATCTCAACTGTTATTAAATTTTTGGCTTGGGTTTTAGCGCTAATTATTCTCCTTGATAATCTGGGTGTCAAAATCTCAGCGCTTGTTACTGGACTTGGCATTGGCGGAATTGCGGTTGCCCTCGCCGCTCAAGTAGTATTAGGTGATTTATTCAGTTATTTTACCATTTATTTTGATCGTCCTTTTGAAACTGGAGACTTAATTCTGATCGGTGATTTTCGTGGAACAGTAGAACTAATTGGACTTAAAACCACCCGTCTCCGGAGCATCACTGGTGAACAGTTAATCTGTTCAAATACCGATTTGACCAGTTCCCGTCTACGCAATTACAAACGAATGACCAACCGACGTAATTCATTTCAGGTGGGTGTCAACTATCAGACCAATTATCATCAGCTAAAAGAGATCCCGGGGCTGATTGCCGAGATCATTAAAGCAATTCCGGATACTGACTTTAACCGCGCCCATTTTACGACTTTTGGGGAATATAGTCTTATTTTTGAGGTGGTCTATTATGTCACTACCAGTAATTATTCACGCTATATGGATATCCAACAAGAGATTAACCTTAAGATTATCGAAGAATTTGAAAAACGCGGAATTAAGTTCACCTATCCCACTCAGACCCTTTATCTTAATACTGAAAATCAATAATCTGGTTTCTAAAAAAGTCTAGCCCAGGCTCCTAAGCTAGACTTTTATTTTTCCTCATAAGACACTTGGCTGTGGTTAAAATCATTTTATGATGAAAATAGTAGCCAGCGCGAACGACTAAGTCAGGCGGTTAAATGGGGAACAAAGGTAATTCTGCTATTCCCTCATTTGACAATAATCTACGGTCAGAAATTTTAACAGTAAGATCAGGATTAAACATTGAACCTAAAAATAGTCACATCTCCATCCTTCATGATATAATCCTTCCCTTCTAAGCGTACAAGCCCCTTTTCTTTAGCCTTCGTGTATGAACCGCAAGCCATTAAATCTTGATATGCGACAATCTCTGCTCTAATGAATCCGCGTTCAAAATCACTATGAATTTTTCCGGCTGCTTGAGGGGCTTTTGTTCCTTTTCTAATCGTCCAAGCCCTAACCTCTTGGGGACCGGCAGTTAAAAAACTTATTAAACCTAGCAAGTGATAACTGGTTTTTACTAACCGATCTAAACCGGATTCCGCAAGACCTAAATCAGCTAAGAATAGCTTCCGATCCTTTTCCTCTAATTGAGCAATCTCCTCTTCGATGGTGGCAGAGATTATGAGCAACTCAGCCCCTTCTTCAACTGCATATGTTTTTAACTGCTTAACCCATTGATTATCTTGTTTTTGGGTCATTAAGTCTTTTTCAGAAATATTTGCTACATAGATGACTGGTTTTTGCGTTAAAAGAAAAAGCTGATTAACCTGGGTCTGCTCTTCTTCATTAAAAGATAGAGTTCTTACTGCTCGATCATCTTCTAATCCTTTTTGGATTTTCCCATATAACTCTAGCTCGGCTAGATATTTTTTATCCCCAGATTTACTCATGTTTTTAGTTTTATCTATTTTTTTACCCAAAGTTTCCAGATCAGTAAGGAGCAACTCCAAATTTATAATTTCAACATCGCGGAGGGGATCAATTGAGCCCTCAACATGCGCAATATCATCCTCATTAAAGCATCTAACCACATGTAAAATGGCATCGACTTCCCTGATATGAGAGAGAAACTTATTGCCTAAACCTTCGCCTTGACTGGCTCCTTTTACCAATCCTGCGATATCTACAAATTCAACAGTAGCCGGGGTAACTTTTTCTGGATGATGCATCTCAGCTAACTTACTCAATCTTTCATCAGGAACAGCTACTACTCCTACATTCGGCTCAATTGTGCAAAAAGGATAATTAGCACACTCTGCCCCTGCCCTAGTAATCGCATTAAATAAAGTGCTTTTTCCAACATTGGGTAGTCCCACAATTCCCAGTTTCATAACAGTCATCCCTTCAGCTTGTATACTTATACATTTATAATAAACCAGCAAGATTGTTACAATAACCTTACCTTCTTAGGATTATAAACATGTTTTCGGTAAATAGCAAAAGATGCAGATTTACAATTATGTAAAAATTCATTGGTAAAATTTATTAGTAAATCTCATAGTAAAAACAAACCCTGGCCACTTAGTGTAACCAGGGTTTGTTGGATTTTAGCGATTTGCGGCTTCCGGATATTTCCCTCGTTTAGTATAATCAGTATGGAGCAGATGGTGGGATTTTTCGCCTAAAGGCTTCTTCAGAAACTCTTCATAAAGAGTCTTTACTGCCGGATTTTCATGGGATTTCCTGAGAGGTAAGCCCAGATCCGCATCATAAATGGCTTTGATCCGTTTTTCCCGAATCGCGTTCGTCGTGGGGATCGGCTGCCCACCACCACCAATGCACCCGCCAGGGCAGCACATAATCTCAATAAATTGATAATCAGCTTTACCCTCTTTAATTAGGTCCATAAGTTTGCGGGCGTTTCCTAAGCCGTTAGCTACCGCCACCTTAACTTTAGTCCCTTTCAGATCGACCTCCGCCTCTTTGATCCCCTCCAAACCACGGACTGCTTTAAAGTCTACCGAAGCTAAGGTCTCTTCGGTCACTACTTCGTATACTGTCCGTAGAGCGGCTTCCATTACTCCACCGCTGGCCCCAAAAATAACGGCCGCGCCCGTAGAAATTCCCAGCGGAGCATCATATTCCTCTTCGGGCAGGCTTGCAAAGTCAATCCCAGCCAAACGAATCATCTTGGCCAATTCCCTGGTTGTCAGAGCGGCGTCTACATCAGCATAACCGGAATCGGTCATCTCTGGACGACCACACTCGTATTTCTTGGCTGTGCAAGGCATAATTGAAACCACATAAATATCTTTGGGGTCAATCCCTGTTTTCTCCGCATAATAGGTTTTCGCTAAAGCGCCAAACATTTGCTGTGGAGATTTGCACGTAGAAAGATGAGCTAAATATTCCGGGTAAAAATGCTCAATAAATTTTATCCAACCTGGACTACAGGAAGTAATCATGGGTAAAGTTCCGCCCTTATTGAGGCGTTCTAAAAGCTCATGACCTTCCTCGATAATGGTAAGATCCGCGGTAAAATCTGTATCAAAGACACGCGCAAAACCTAGTCTTCTAAGGGCAGCGACCAGCTTACCAGTAGAAACTTGACCAGGTTCGAGGCCAAACTCTTCACCAATCGAAACTCGGATCGCCGGAGCAGTTTGGACCACCACATGCTTGCTCGAATCGGCCAATGCCGACCAAACGCGTTCCGTATGGTCTTGTTCGTAGATAGCGCCCACCGGACAGACTAACGAACATTGACCGCATTGGACACAGGCCACATCGTTAAGGTCCACTCCGCCAGCCGGGGCAATCTCGGTGTCTATCCCTCTATTCGCCGGGGAAATAGCTCCTACGCTTTGCACCTGATGACAGACCTCAACACATCTTCGACAGAGAATACATTTTTCCGGATCACGAATTAGAGCAGCAGTAGATTCGTCTCTTGGACTCTTCGTCTTCGTTTTCGGACGAAATCTTTGTTGCTGAACACCTAATTGATCGGCTAAAGACTGCAATTCACACCTTTGGTTACGCACACAATTCAAACAATCCTGGGGATGATTCGATAACAAAAGTTCTAGATTAATTTTCCGAGCCCGCCGGACAGCGGGAGAGTTAGTAATAATAACCATGCCATCGCTAACTGGTTGGGAACAAGCTGCCTGTAAAGTTCTAGCTCCGACCACCTCTACTACGCAGATCCGACACATAGCTTTAACATCCAGATCTTCGTGGTAACAAAGAGTAGGTATCTTGATCCCCACTTTTTTTGCAGCTTCTAAAATAGTACTACCTTTTGGAACTTCGACCTGTTGATTATCGACGGTTACTTTTACCATCTCCATGGTTCTACACTCCCTTTCGGCAATTATCTAAACCGCTTCTGATTCTATAGTTAAATTTTTGCAGATTCCGCTAGGACATTGCCCATTCAAATGAGCTTGAAATTCATCTGCAAAAAAGTTCAAACAAGTTAGCAAGGAATTAGGGGCGGACTGTCCTAACCCACATAAGGCGGAAAGCTGCATGGCGCCAGAAAGTTCCTTCAAAAGCTGGATCTCAGTATCGGTTGCGGTTCCCTCCGATAAAGCCAGAACTATTTCATAAAGACGTGTTGTTCCTTCGCGACAAGGAGTACATTTTCCACAAGACTCATGACAGAAAAACTTCATAAAGCTTTTTAGCACGTCAACAATACAATGGGTATCATCGATAATAAGCATCGCGCCAGAGCCAAGAGCAGATCCCACCTTGCTTAGTGTATCATAATCCATCGGCATGTCAAGAAATTCCGAGGGGAGACAGCCGCCGGAAGTTCCTCCGGTTTGAGCCATTTTAAAACCTCTTCCTCCCGGTATTCCCCCACCCACCTCATAAACGATCTCTCTGAGGGTGATACCCATGGGAACTTCCACTAATCCTTGGTTATTAATATCTCCAAGCATGGTAAAGACTTTGGTCCCGGGACAGTTTTCAGTGCCAATGCTGCGAAACCACTCTGGACCATTTAAAATTATAGGGGCAATGTTGGCAAGGGTTTCCACATTATTGACGATTGTCGGTTTACCCCATAACCCAGCAATTCCAGGAAAAGGTGGTTTGACCCGCGGTTCCCCTCGATTACCTTCTAAAGACTCAATTAAAGCAGTCTCCTCACCGCAGACATAGGCTCCGGCCCCAGAACGCACATCAATTTCAAAGTTAAATTCAGTCCCCAAGATCTTTTTACCTAACAAGCCATAATCAGTTGCTTGCTTGATCGCGTTCTTCATTCGTTCGATTGAAAGCCCATATTCTCCCCGAATATAAATAATTCCTTGACTGGCCCCCACCGCATAACCAGCGATTGCCATTCCCTCAATGATCCCATGGGGATCCCCTTCCATAATCAGACGATCTTTAAAGGTTCCAGGTTCTCCTTCGTCCGCATTACAGATTATATACTTCTGATCAGAAGTGGTTTTTGCAGTAAAAGACCATTTCAAACCGGTCGGAAAACCAGCTCCTCCTCGTCCTTGCAGTTTTGAATCGGCTACGATCTTAACCACCTGATCTGAAGTGAGGGTAGTTACTGCTTGCCCTAAAGCTAGATAACCATTATTAGCAATATATTCATCAATCGAATCAGGGTTAATCCGTCCGCAGTTTCGTAAAACAACCCTTTTTTGCAGACTAAGATACTTTTCTTGCTCGAGTGGAACTGCTGAACCCTGTAAAGCTCCTGCGCTTGATTTTCTCTCTCTAAAAACCAGTTCTTCAACAATTCTACCTTTTAGCAAGTGATGCTCAACAATTTTCAAAATGTCAGTTGGTTTTAACTTGCTATACATGGCGCCCTCAGGGTAAACAATCAGCACAGGACCATCATCACACGGCCCCAGACAACCAGTTTCTACTACTCTAATCTCGTCACTTAGTTGATAGCGCTCAATTTCCTTTAAAAGAAGATCTTTTAACGTTCTAGCGCCTTTGAGGACACAAGGGGTTCCTCCACAAACCAAGACATGAGATCGATAAATGGTCATTTAACGCCCTCCTTTATTTTCTTCCCCTCCCATGACGTTAAAGCACTTTTAAAAGTTAAGTAAAACTTCTTTAACTCGATCTGATGTTAGATTGCCATAAACCTGATCATTGATCATGATGGCTGGAGCTACCCCACAAAGTCCGAGACAACTGGTAAATTCCAGGGTAAACTTTCCGTCTAATGTAGTTTCGCCAGGTTTAATTCCCAAAGTCTCTTCTATAGCTTCAAGTACTTCTTGCGCGCCTCTAATATGACAAGGAGCGCTTTCACAGATCCTAATAATGAATTGACCCGTGGGAGCTGTTTTAAACAGTGAGTAAAAAGTTGCCACTCCATAAACTTTACTTTCGGAGATCCCTAATCCTTCGGCAATTTGCTGCATAACATCTCTAGATAAATAACCATCAATTTCTTGGACTTCATGGAGCAGATCAAGTAATGAACCTGGGAACTCCTTGTACTTCTCAATAACCTCGCCAAGATTTGGTTTTTGGATATTGCAGCTAGTCACTGTCATCAGACATTAACCCCCTTTTCACTTCACCTCTATTTCCGCCCGATTACCCACTCGCCGATAATATTATTATTAACTAAATGTTTAGACACAATCTGTCTGGCTTTCTCCGCTGAGATTTTACCATAAATAATTCGCGGTTCACCGGGAACTTCCACTTCAACAATGGGTTCCTGTTCACAAAGTCCCAAGCATCCGGTTTGAGTGATTGTTACCTCAGTAAGATTTCTTTTGTTTAGCTCATCAAGAATAGCTTTCATCGTCTCCCGGGCGCCGGCGGCAATACCACAAGTGCCCATCCCGACAATAATTTTAGTCTGCTCTTGATCACCTCGGAGTCCTGTCATTTGCCTGGCTTGTTCTCTAACTTTTTTCAGATCTTCCAATGATTTCATTCAACAACCTCCTTTATCCAACTTTGTTCTTTATTTCACAAAGCAAGCGTAGAAAAACTTTGTTATCAAAATTATATCCTTATGCTTTTAATGATGTCAATCTTATTTATTAAAAAAACTACTTTTTTGATTATAACATAAGGCTTGATGGATTAAAACTCCCAGTTTGATAACCATCAAGATCAAGGGTGACAAAAGAATAGGTAAGCGCCTTAAGTTCCTTTGTTATTTTATGGCGGTTTTGTAGAATTAATCCCCATTCTTCTGTTGGACATTCAATCCGGGCTAAGGGAAAATGGTCTCTAAGTCTTACTTGCTTTGCCCCTAATTTTTTTAATAATTCTTCTCCTTGTTCTATGCGATGAAGAGCCTTCGTGGTTAAACTGATACCAAAGGGGATTCTCGAAGCTAAACAAGCTGAAGACGGCTTGTTCCAGACTGATAATCCTAAGCGATGGGCAATTTCTCTAATCTCACTTTTAGTAAACCCTTGCTGCTCAAAAGGGGAAAAGACTCCTAGTTCAGTCAATGCTTCTCTTCCCGGTCGAAAATCCCCAAGATCATCGGTGTTTGAACCGTCTAAAACCGCTTGATACCCCTTAGACTGAGCCAGGTCCTGGAGTTGCTTATAGATCAGTTTTTTACAATAATAACAGCGACGAAGTGTATTTTCCATCACTTCTGGATGATCAGAAAGGTTAAACCGAAGAAGATAATGGGGAAAACCATACTGCCGCGCTAGTTGTTGAGCCGCTTCTATTTCCGAACGGGGAATTACTTCCGAATCAACGGTAACCGCCAACATTCTATCTGCTAAAACCTGATGGGTAATCACGGTTAGAACTGTACTATCTACTCCCGCCGAAAACCCAACAACTACCCCTTTTTTGAAAGTGGCGATCAGGTTTTTTAAATTATTTAATTTTAAGTCCAGCATCTTATTCCTCCATCATTCCCGTTCAATGAAATAACTGGATTAGTTTATTTACCCAAATTTTTAACAATCTTGTGGACAATCTTTACCACTTCTTTTATTTGCTCCTCCGAAACATCTTTATGAGTTACAAAACGGATGGTAGTATCAGTTACAGAATTAGCAAGCACTCCATGGCTGGCAAGTAAATCTTCAAACTGCGCAGCGGTAACTCCTAATTCTTGGATGGAAAAAACTATAATATTGGTAGAAAACTCCCCAGGATTAATCGTAATTCCTGGGAGCAGTGATAATTCCTGTGCTAAGATCCTCGCGTTGTAATGATCTTCTGCTAACCGACCGACCATTTTTTCTAAAGCAATAATCCCGGCAGCCGCAAGGATTCCAGCTTGCCGGAGACCTCCCCCTAGTACTTTTCGATTTTTTCTAGCTCTTTCAATAAAACTTCTACTCCCTGCCAGTAAAGAACCGACTGGCGCCCCCAAACCCTTTGAAAGGCAAAACATCACTGAATCGACGGGCGCGGTTAGTTCTCGAACATCAATCCCTAAAGCTAAAGCCGCATTAAAAATCCTGGCCCCATCAAGATGTATAGGTACTCCCCGCTCATGGGCTGCATTAGCCATCGATCGGGTCTGTTCTGGAGTAAGAACTGCGCCACCTGCCCGGTTATGAGTATTTTCTAGACAAAGCAATCCTGTCCGCGGGAAATGAATATTCTTACTGCGAATCGCCTTATTTATTTGTTCCGGCGCCATAAAACCTTTCACACCAGGGATCGTTCGTGCTTGGGCCCCTGATAGTAAAGCTAGTCCCCCCACCTCATAATAAAAAATGTGAGAATCGGCTTCTACAATCACCTCATCACCGCGGTTAAGATGAGTCATGGCGGCAGTTTGATTGCCCATGGTCCCACTGACGACAAAGAGGGCCGCTTCTTTCCCGATCATCTCCGCTCCAATCTCTTCAAGTTTTAGAACAGTAGGATCCTCGCCGTAGACATCATCGCCTACTTCCGCTTCAGCCATTGCCGTTCTCATCTCAGCAGTTGGTTTAGTTACTGTATCGCTACGTAAATCAATCGGTTTCACTTCGAAATAAATACCCCTTTCTTTCCTTTATAAGTTTTTTATGTCTGTATTATTAAGAGCGAGGGAGAAACAGATTACACTGGGAGAAACAATGCTTATTACCTTCCCATACCTGACGTAGACTCCTTCCCTCCCGCGGATCAATCCAGTCGGGAGCAATCTCTAATAAAGGCTGGAGCACAAAAGATCTTTCCCACAAACGAGGATGAGGGATGGTTAATAATGCTGAGTCGAGCACCCAGCGATCATAAAATAAAATATCAAGATCAAGGAGACGGGGGCCAAAGCGTGGTCCTGGTACCCGACCCAATTCCTTTTCGATCGCTTTCAACTCAAAAAGAAGTTCCAGGGGAAAATGTGAAGTTTTACCCAGACAGACCTGATTTAAAAACCAAGGTTGTTGCTGATAGCCCACGGGTTCGGTTTCATAAACCGAAGAAAAAACCAGATCTTCAATGAAAAAAGAAAGCTTTTTACCAGCTTCTTTCAAGTTTTGCTCCCGGTTACCTTGGTTAGCGCCTAAAGCAATGGCTAGAGTATACAAGCTTCCCTTACCTTTCTCATTAATATACTAGGAGGATTAGACACTAAAAGCATAAATAAGTAAAATTTTTTATTAGATTCTTTAGTAAGATTTAAGGAATAATATAGTAAACCATCGAATCAACTAGAGTTTTCTATCGGACAATCGCATCAGTCATCCTGGCAACTCTAGTCATCTCCTTAACATCATGAACGCGGATAATATCTGCTCCCCTTGCGATCCCTATTGCTGTTGTGGAGGCGGTCCCTTCCAATCTTTCGTGGACGGGTAAGCCAAGAGTTAGCCCGATCACTGATTTTCTTGAGGCGCCAAGGAGGATAGGGGCTCCTAAAGCTTTTAGTTCACCCAGACAATTTATGATTTTTAAATTATCCTCACGAGTCTTCCCAAAACCAACTCCGGGATCAATGATTACCTTCTCCCGTGGAAGACCATTGGCGACAGCCAGAGAAATGCTCTCTTTAAGAAAAGAAGCCACTTCGGCCATTAAATCTGTATAATTGGGGGTTGATTGGTTATGCATAACAATAACTGGCGTCTTGGCCTTTGCCACTACCCTGAGCATCTCGGGATATTTTTGTAAACCCCAGATATCGTTTATTATATCTGCTCCAGAATTAAGAGCGGCTTTAGCCACGGAAGGTTTATAAGTATCTACCGAGAGGGGAAGTGGTGATTCTTTGGCTAAAGCTTCAATCACCGGTAGAATCCTTTTTTTCTCTTCTTCTTCCGAGATTGCTTCCGAGCCTGGCCTGGTTGATTCGCCCCCTATATCTAATAAATCTGCCCCCTCATGTAAAAAATCCTCTGCTTGCCGGCGAACCTTAGCGAGCAGATGATCTTTTGTCCAGAGTCCATCCCCAGAGAAAGAATCAGGTGTGATATTTATAATTCCCATAATATAAGTTTTTTCCCCCCATGCAAAAGTCTGATTCTTGATGATGAGAGGGGGTAAGGGTTGTTGAATATTATCTAATAAGAGGGCTAATTCACGAGCTAAAATTGGAAGACCGAAGGGTTGGCAAGGGAGTAAAGCTAATAAACGTTGATATTGGCTTTTTGTACCCATAATGATGGCATCCCCTTTTTCCTTACCCAAGTATGCCATTTCTTTTCCTAAAGCTACCTCTCCACCTTTAGCTAACATCTCTTGTTTTAAAATATTTGCCGCTTGGGGAGAAAGATTACCTACTTTAATAATAATAAGTTCACCTTTACCAATCATCAATTCTTTCCCTTCCGATGTCACTCCAATTCTGTTAAATTCACCCTGTAACTCCTGGGGTTTAATACCAGACAACAGGCGAAGATGGAATTGCATTTCATGTTCTCCCTCCATGTTTAAAATAGCCTCATCATTTGCATGAGGGAATTGCATAATTAACCTTAAGCCGTACTTAGCCAATCTAGAAAATGCTGTTAATCGTGATTAATTTTTAAATGATGGAATTAGGCAATTCCTTAACAAGGTTAAAAGATTTTTAGTGCAGGTTTAGTTAGCTTGATCTTTCGGTGAAAAATCTCTAAATCCTGCACAACTACTGTTAATAAAGACTTAAATACCCTTACATTAAACTATAAAATATAATGATGAAAATCAGAGCCAGGCGCCTCGACGAACATAAAAGATTTTCTTACGGTCAATCTTAAATTAAGGAATTAGGTAATTCCTTAAACTAGATATTTTCATGAAGTAATTCACGGAGACGGTTGAGAGCAGCTTTTTCCAATCTACTAATTTGAACTTGAGAAACTCCAATTTTACTAGCGATCTCACTTTGCGTTTTTTCACCAAAAAATCTTTCCTCAATAATCATTCTTGATCTGATATCAAGTTGCTGGAGAGCTTGGCGGAGGGCAAAATCTTCAACCATCTGTTCTTCCATTTCGGTTCCTACTTGTTCCTCAAGAGTAAGAGAGGAGCCGCCTTCATCGTAAACAATCTCTTGTAAAGAAGAGAGGGGTTTAGATACTTCTAAAGCAGCGGCAATTTCTTCTCTACTTAAATCTGTGATCTTTTCCAAATCCGAAAGGGTAGGTTCTTCTCCTTTTTCTTCGATAAAGTCGCCCCGCGCTTTCATCACCATTTGGGCAAGCTCTTGTAGCCCTCTACTTATCTTAATACTCCCACTTTTTCTAAAGTACTGTTTTATCTCTCCAATAATCATTGGAACCGCATATGTAGAAAATTTTACTTCATGGTCTGGATTAAATCGTTCAATCGCCTTCATTAACCCAAGAGATCCAATCTGGAACAGATCATCGAATTCTACTCCTCGTCCTAAAAACCTACCAACTATGCTCTTAACTAACCTGAGATTATGCTCAATAAGAATAGCTTTGGCTTGTTGGTCACCGGAAGAAACCCGCCTGAGCAAACAGAAGGTTTCTTCTTCGGTCAAAAGAGTAGTTTTCCCTTTCCCATTAGTGACTGGTTCCATTATTAAGTCTGCTCCGTTCCGGTTTTTTTATCATCAAGATTTGTGTCCCTTGGTTTGGACTGGATTCGATCGTCATTTCATCCATAAAGGATTCCATAAAAATAAGTCCCAAACCCATTCTTTCCGGGTCTGTTGAATAGGCAGGGGTCTTAGCCAATGAGATATCGCCAATT
The DNA here is from genome assembly GCA_002409975.1 of Firmicutes bacterium UBA5388. GTDB lineage: Bacteria > Bacillota > UBA4882 > UBA10575 > UBA10575 > UBA5388. Next base: position 33,904 of record DHOO01000072.1, on the reverse strand, counting down.
CCACAACCTTCATCAATTACCTTAACCTTCAAAACACCATCTTCTATTTTTAATTCTAACTGAACCTCCCCCCTTGTTTCTCGATAAGCATGAATTACACAATTAGAGACTGCTTCAGAAGTAGCGACTCGTATTTCTTCAAGCTCATTGAGGGTAAAATCAAGCTGAGCGGCAAAAGAAGCGACGATTACCCGGGAAAGACTTACATTCTCAGGTAAGCTGGGAAAGGTAATATTTAAATAATTTTCCTTCATTCCCTGGCTGGCCTCCTTAAATTTTATTCTGAGCTTCCTGTAAGGAAGGATAAATAGTCATCACTTTTAATAAACCAGAAAGTTCAAATAGCCTTTGTAAATGAGGCGGAACATTGACTGCGCTTAATCTTCCTCCCCGTTGGGAAATGGTTTTGTAACGTCCAAGAATCGCCCCTAATCCTGAACTATCAACAAACTTAGTGTCGGTAAAATCCAAAATTAAATGTTGTATGTTTCCATACTGTTCAAGCTCAGTTTCAATTTGCTCACGGAAAACCGGCGAAGTAGAAAGATCAAGTTCGCCACTAACTTGAGCTAAGAGAGTGGATCCGTTCCGCTTTAATTCCAGATTCAAAATGAGATCACCCCTTATTTTTGGATCTATTGGATATTTTTCGGCACTTAACTAACTTTTCCTGCCATCAAATAAAAGTAGTCATTATTATTCAAATGAAAGAACCAGAAAAATAAAAAACCGCCTCGTGGCGGCTATCATTAATTTTTGTAATCTCGACTTAAGCTTTAAAAGATTTATTTAAAAAATCCTTCAAAAACTTTTTTAGTAATTTGGAAAAGAAATCGGAAAAAACCACTTTCTTTAACCATCGTCTCAGTTACCAGGTTTACTGTCACCTTAGTTTCTCCATCTACCTTAACCAAAACCTCTCCCACAGGAGTTCCCTTAGCTAAGGGAGCTCTTACTTTTGGAGGAATATTAATCAACACTTCTGGCGAACCTTCAATTTCCTTTTTCAGCACCACCAAGAGATCTTGGGGAATTACGAGGTTAACCTCACTACTCTCACCTTTCATCACTTTTGTCTTTCCTAAAATTTGCCCACTATTTAGTAATTTAATAGCTTTGAACTGACTAAAACCGAAGTTAAAAAGTTTACTTATTTCATTATTGCGCACATTTGAAGTTGGCGCCTTCATCACTACCGCAATCATTCGCACCCCATTTCTTTGGGCGGTGCCGACCAGGCAATAACCAGCCTCGGCTGTAAATCCGGTCTTTAAGCCATCGCACCCTTCATAAAAACGAACCAGGTTATTAGTGTTTCTAAGAAATGATTCTCCCCCGCGCAGACTATCGATCCAAGTTCCTGTCCATTTTAAAACTCCCGGGTGTTTTAGCAGTTCTTTAGCTAAAATAGCCTGATCATAAGCGGAAGTTATATTCCCCTGACTACCCCCATCCGGTTTTAGTCCTGTAGCATTTACATAATTGGTGTTTTTTAAACCAAGTTCTTGCGCCCGCTTATTCATTAATTTGACAAACTCTTCATGGGAGCCAGAAATATATTCAGCCAAAGCGACACTGGCATCGTTTGCTGATACGATTCCTACGGCTTTCATTAATTCATCAACCGTCATTTCCTCACCTGGTTCCAACCAAATCTGAGAACCTCCCATCCGGCAAGCTTCAGGGCTAGCAATTATCTTATCATTAAGTTTGATCTTACCAGTTTCAATCGCCTCCATTACTAATAGCATGACCATCATCTTGGTTACACTAGCTGGAGGCAAATTTTTATCACCATCTTTATTAACCAAGATCTCTCCACTGCTTGATTCCATTAGAATCACAGATTCAGATTTTATAGCAAATGGCAGGGCTGCCTGCGTTACTCCTACTCCCAGCGAACAAAATAATAAGGAAAAGATTACAAGAGCTATTACTATTTTCTGCATTATACTTCCTCCTTAGTTTTCCCGTCATTAAAAGTTTTTGCAAAAGAAACAAGCATTATTCATATAGCCTTTTTTATCTTCAGGAATTGCATAATTAACCTTAAGCTTTATTTGACCAACCTAGAAAACACTTCGAGACTTGTCGATCAACGTTAACTTTTATCTTATTTTTTTGCTCGGGCCAAGCGGTAGTTAACGTTAATGACTACCAATAATTAAATTATGCAATTCCCTAGATCGTGAAAGACTGCCCAGAAAATAGCTCTAGTTGATTCACCCGCCTATGATTTACATTACTTTGTAATACTGTCGGTAGGCGGCATGAACAACTTGCTTGTCGAGGCGCCTGGCTTTGAATTTTCATTATTTCATGTGCGCGGGCGGTAGCCAGCGTGAGCGACTACTTAAAAATTATAAGGAAAACAGCGGGTTAAAAAAGAGGAAGCTTGCTCCTCTGATGACGAATATACAGAAGACCTCGAGTATATTTATGGTTAATATGATTAGACCAGAAAAAGCGTCGTATTTCGACCAAAATAGAGCTTTGGAAAGTCATAAAAATGAGCGTGAATGGAATTTTTGCTTTTTGTGGGCAAACCATATTATACGACTTCTTAACAAAATATTTATCTCAGAAAGCAGGGATTGAAATGGAGGATATCCAGAATACCGTGGATAAGCGGGGAATTGATATTCAACGGGTAGGAGTAAAAGAGGTTCACCTTCCGGTCCTAATTGCGACCAAAGATGGTTCTTTTCAACAGTTGCTAGGAAAGATCACCGCTGCCGCCAACCTTCCTCAGCAGTACAAAGGAACACATATGAGCCGTTTTATGGAAGTATTGGTTGAATGGGTTCAAAAACCAATCTCGGGCCGGGAATTAAAAATCATGCTGACTGAGATTAGGAGGAGACTAAAAGCTTCTTCCGCGGATATTTCCATGGATTTTCGCTATTTTATCCCAGTAACGGCGCCGGTTAGCGGATGGAACTCGCCACTGGATTATCCTTGTCAGTTTTGGGGACGTCTCTCGGAAAAAGGATATGATTTTCGCTTGACCGTCGAGATCCCCATCGTCTCTCTCTGCCCCTGCAGTAAAGCAATTTCCCGCTATGGCGCTCATAATCAGCGCGCTGTAATCAAAGCGGCAGTAAAATGCCTTCCAGGTAAGTATCTATGGATTGAAGAGTTAGTGCCCCTTCTTCAAGCACAAGGTAGTTCCTGTGTTTATCCAGTTCTCAAAAGGGAGGATGAGAAATTTGTAACCGAAGAAGCCTACAATAACCCTAAATTCGTCGAGGATATCCTAAGAGATTCGGTTTTGGCTTTACGTCAAAAGGAAAAAATAGCTTGGTTCCGTCTAGAAGTGGAAAGTTTCGAATCCATTCATAACCATAGCGCCTTTGCTTACTATGAGGAGGAAAAGGATTCTTTACACCAGAAAGTAAACGGACAAAATTCGCAGTTTTCTCCGGGTGGATGATCTGCAGGAAGGTCGTGTTCGGTAATATACTCAACATCCTCAAGAATCTTTTTCTCGGTTGCGACTAAGTTTCTTTCATTTAACGAACAAGGAACTTTAATATCGGGACGGACGAAATAAATCCAAGCCTCTGTCGGTAAGCATCCATGGATTTCTCTTAACGCTAAGGAGTAAAGATAAACCTGGAAAAAATAACGATCAAGAATTTTCCCGGGTTTTGGCACCTGGCGGTTAGTTTTAAAATCGACAACAACAAAACTTCCATCTGGATAGAAGAGGATCCGGTCAATTATTCCCTTAATCACTACTCCTTTCAGATCCAGCAGGAAAGGATACTCATTCTCGACTCTAACTTCTGCTTGGGGGAAAAAGGAGCTTCGTAAATAATTCTCTCTCATTACCTTTAAGTGCGCTAAAGCTTCTACCTGTTCCTGGTGGGAGAACCTTTGAAACCATCCTACCCAATCAGTTTCTTCAAACTCTTTTCCATGAGAAGAGCCGGAGATAACCCGATGAAAAACTTCACCTAAAATAACGCTGTAGTTACCTCCAACTTGATTTTCGCTAGTGTGGATCGAGGCTAAATGCGGATCACTGCCTAAACGGTGTTCCCAAAAAAAACGACGCGGACATTCTTGGAAAGTTAAAAGGGGGGTTAGTGATAACCTTCTGGTTGTTAATTTTCTAGTTAAAAGCGGTAATTCTAGAGTAGAGGCAATCTCACTTTCAACTGTTTCCTCTCCCTTACCAAGCTGCTCACTGACTGAAGGTAATGATACTTCTCGAGTTACCTTAATGCGCCCTTCTCCAATAGAAAGCAGCTCTTCCTTTTTCTCCGTCATCCCCGGTAATATTTGAACCAACCAATCTAGCCAAGAATCTCCCTGATCAATACAGGTTGACATTACCTCTTTTTCTTTTCCAGAAAATAAAAGATAATCCCGAGCTCTAGTCATCCCTACATAAAACAGCCTTTTTAGTTCAGAAATTTCCGCCCGTTCTTCGGTAGCTTTTGCTTTTAAAGTAAGATCCGTATCCAGCCATTTCCCCTCTTGATCTCTTACTTTATGAACCACACCCCAGTTTTTATGGAAAGTTACCGGAGAACGCCGTATCAGACTAAATTTCCGTTCCAGCTCCGGCAAGACGACAACAGGAAATTCTAAGCCTTTAGCAGCGTGGACCGTCATCATTTGTACAACATTTCCTTGTTCATTGGAAACAGAAGCCTCTCCTTCTCTAACTTCCAAAGCAGAAAGGTGACGGAGAAAATCCCCAAACTCCCCAACTTCCGAATAACCTTTGGCCGCAAACTCTTCGGCGCGCAACATCAGTTTTTCTAAGTTAGCTAGAGAACGTTCTCCTCCAGGCAGGGCAGCAACGGTCTCTAAATAACCGGTCTCTTCCCAAGCAATCCGCAGTAAAGTAGGAATTGATAACAAGTGCGCATTCTTGACCAATAACTCTAGAAGATTATGAAGGCGAGCAATTCTTGCTTTTTCCTGCAGAGAGATCTCCGAAGAAAAATGCGGAAATCCCTTCTCCTTGAAAAATCCCTGAGTTAAACCGTCAGGGTAGCCTAACCAAAACAGCGCAGCATCGGAAAGCTGGCAAAAAGGAGAACGTAAAACTCCCGCCAAAGCCAGAGCATCATCTTTACACTCTACCAGACGAACTAGGTTAAGCTGATCTTGAATCTCTTGGCGAGCATAAAAACCTGTCCCTGCATTAACAATGTATGGTATTCTGTAAGTAATAAAAGCTTCTTCAAACAGTTTTATATTAGTTCTAGCCCGAAAAAGAAGCGCAAGATCCCGATATTGAACTGGTCTGGCGCCCCCGGCTTCTCTGACCATTACTTCAGCATGATCCACCATGTTTTTTAACCTGGCAGCCAACATCATTGGTTCATGATCTGCGGCCAGTAAAATTTCGGCTCCAGCCCCTCCCAAACTAGCTGGGGTTGATTCTACCGGCAATAAAGGATGGTATGGAAAATCCTCGGTCGCAAAAATAGTGTGGCAAACTTCATTGATGACTGCCGCTACTTGCGGTTTTGTACGATAATTTTGATCCAAGACTAAGACTTGTCCATGAGCATTAGGATAAGTTTCAGCTAACTTGGTCATGATTTCCACTTCTGCGCCACGAAACCGATAAATTGACTGCTTAAGATCGCCGACCAGAAACAAGCGTCCTCCTTGATAACCCTCCCCTGATAGCAATCGAATAATCTCCCACTGAAGACTATTAGTATCCTGAAATTCATCTACCATTAAATAATAAAATCTATTTTTATATTCTTCTCTAATCCGTGGATATTCTCTTAACAACTTCCTGACTAAAAACTGTTGATCAGTAAAGTCAACCTTCCCTTCAGCCCTTTTAATCTCTGTATACTCTTGATCAAAAAGACGAAGATACTTCATGAGCACTGGCTTTTGAGCAGCCGCTTCCTTAGTAGCTAAAGCGGTTTTTATGAAGGCAATAATCCCATGCACTCGTTCAAGCTCCGGCTTCAGCTGTTGGTTAAGGTTTTTAGGAAGGTAGGAAAGAATATCCTCCATCGCCTCAAGGCCATTTCCTACTAAAGATTCCGCCCTCACCACCTCTGCTTTCAGCTCTGTCCAACGGCTAAAAAAATCTGACAACAACTGCTCCGCCCGGGAAGTCAACTTTAAATCGCAGGCTTTATTCTTAAGCAGTTCAATCTCGCTAAATAATTTGGATTTTAACTCTTCTAAATCCGTTTCATTTCTAGTCGCTTCCCCCCTAGCGCTCCGTGTTTCTATTTCTTCCCCGGCATCTCTCAAAGCTGAGTATAAACCGGTTAGATTCTCCAGAAAAAAATTTGAACCTAAAGATAGTATTACCTGCAACATGGATTTTGCTTCGTCCCCTGTTAGCAGAGCGCTCAGTGCATTCTTAGCCGCCTTGGCTTTTAAAAGATACTCTTCCCCTTCATCTAAGACCGTTACTTGCGGATCAATCCCCGCCTCTACCGGATGTTGGGTGAGAATCGAAAAACAGAGACCATGGATGGTAGTAATGTGTGAGGAAACCTCTAACAGCTCCTGTTGTCTGGACCAGAACTCTTGTTCTTTTCCCGAGCTAATCCGATATTCGTTTTTGAGTTGTTCTCTAATCCTCGCTCGCATCTCATCTGCTGCTTTTCGCGTAAAAGTAACCGCTACGATCTGTGGGACCTCGCATTTTTTTGTTTTTAATAGATACATATATTTATGGGTTAAAACTCCGGTTTTGCCTGTACCGGCGCCAGCCATCACCAATAAATCAGTATCAAACTTGATGACCGCTTCTTTTTGCCGTTCATTCAGCTTCATTTTCCACTTTGGCCTCCTTCCCCCAAATAGTTCGTCGACAGATCGTACGGAATTCACAGTAACTACTACATTGCTCCTGGGGACAAAAGGGAAAATCTCCCCGGAGGATACCTCGATAATATTGAAGCGCCTGTCGGGTACTGTTCGCGATTAAATCTTCCCATGCTCCATCATCAAGCGCGCCTCGAATTTTAATTCCAAAATCCAAAGCGACTTGACGCCATATCCCTCGCAAGCGATTAGTTTTGTTGAGGCTGTAATATGCCGCTCCTACCGGCTCCCTTGTAGGGAGAATGAGACGAATTACCGCCAGCAAATATAAAGGAAGCTGCAATAACTTTCCCTCTTGTATCTGTTTAAAAAGAGGTGGATTCCCCGATTTATAGTCATAAATAATAAAACGTCCATTGGTATCTGTATCGACACGATCAATTTTCCCCCAAAGATGTAGTGGCAAAGTTGTTCTAGTTGTTGTTTCCTCAGTCAGTACCAATGGCCATTCCGTCGACTCCTGGTCGGCCTCTTTTTTTATTCCTCCAAAACCTAACTCTAAATAGCGGGCAGTAAAACGCCCATCAGTTTTCTCCGCCCACTCCACTTCCTCTTTAATTACTTTTTCTAAACGCAAAATAAAGTTCTCTCTACCCAATTCTAGAAAATTACGATGAAGTATGGGTGCGGACTCATGGGCTTCTGGATAATGTTTGAGCGCTAAAGCTCTAATTTCTTCTAGATACTTTCCCAATAAACTTCGGCGAAGAACCTCCCCCCGGTGACCGCTGAAAAATTCTTTTAACACTTGGTGATAAATACTTCCTTCTTCTAACCGGTTCGGGAGAACTTCCGGTTCCAATAATGTTTCTAATTGTAACCACCGACGACAAAAGAAAGCAAAAGGACAGGCCGCATATTCTTCTAAAGCAGAAACACTCATCGGTTCCCTGGTAAAGCTGCTCGTTAGGATTTTCTGTTCTTTCTCCCCCATCACGCCGGTTGTCAGTAACTTTCCTGTCCGTCTTTCTCTTTCCAAGGCGATCTTATCGGCAATCTCTCTTTTTAAGTCCTTCTTGGTCGCAGGCTGTTTTAAAAAGAACCCTTTATAACGAGCTACCTGGAGCTCCTCTTTTAAGGTTGGAAGAAGCGTAACTAGATCCTCCAGGAAAGAGCTTGGATTTAGGGGTTGCCCCTCCTGATCGGTCTCGCAGTACGAAAGGATCAACTTTTCTTGGGGCGTGTTAATTACATAATAGAAGAGTAAACGTTCCATTGATAACTGGTCCACATTTTTGGGTAATAACCCCTCTACTGGCCAATGCTTAATCTCCTCTTCCCGCAGTAACCATCCTTCAGGTTTGATCCGCGGAAAAACCCCTTCATTTAAACCGGCAAAGAAAGTGTGTTTAAAACTAATCCCCCTGGCGTCTTGGGGTGATAATAACCTAATCCCATTCTCCCAGGAAGTAGGCTGTTGCACGGTTTCCATTCCCAGTAAGAACTCTAAGATTAAGTAAAAATCCTTTAAACTCATTTTTTTTCGTGAAAAACCAAAAATTGAATCCCTGGTATTTTCAATCAGCCCCTTGATTTTTCCTAATAATGAAGTTTGGAAAAACCTTTCTTTAAGATAGGGTTCAGGTGTTAAGCTATTCGGAAGAAAGCCCGTCAATAATAAGGGGTGAGTTACCCACTGTAAACAGACCTCCAAATATTCCTGTAAAGTGCCTTCTGAAGCAATCTTAGTAAGCAATTCAAGTAATCCATTAACTTTGTGGCCAGCTTCCTCATGAGCGAGAAAAGTATTAGCTAATTCACCTTTCCATCCTTCTAAAGTGGAAGGTGGAACCATAGCATAGAGCTCTTTTTTAGTGCTGATTCCTCCCCAACGCAGATACTTGATCATCTCTAACCAGGAAAAATCAGTCAACACTACTTGGAAAGGTTGGAGTAAAGCCCGAGCTGCAGGTTGTTCTATTAACGGTTGGTTAATTCTAGTGGTTACGGGAAGAGCCTGTGCTGCGAAAATCTGGTGCACAGTCCCGAGTGGGTAGGGAGTGACCACCCCAATCTGATCCGGAGATAGATTGGGATCAATGGTTAATACTCTTTTTATCTCTTGGGCTAGATAAGCAATCTCCCTTCGCCATCCTCCTTTCGCTTTAATCAACCTAATACTGGAGTCAACGCCGGGGGGCGCCAAGGCTGGTTTTTCTGTCCATAAGGTGGTTTGCAGATAACCGAGGAGCGTTGGAGTTTTTCTTACCTTAGAAGGGATAACTAGTTCGTCCCGTACTCCTCCTCCTTTAAGCGCAGGAGGGAAAAGACCTTTGCGGTCAGCAATACTATGATCGAAAACTATCGTTACTCTGGTCGTCTTACTAATTTTTCGTAATAAATCTTCTTGCTGCGCCGTAAAATCAGTAAAACCTAACACATAGAGGTGTTCGATCGTTCGCAGCCAAGAAGATTTTACAACATCGATCGTAGCTAGTCTGATTTTTTCCTCAGCATCCGCTAACTTATGTTCTTCCATAAACTGCTGGTAACCTTCGTATAAAAAGGATAGATCTTTGAGGGCTTGGGAACCATCCGCCGCTAGGTTAGCAAAGGCTACAGGATCAATTCCTGCTCTTTTAAGCAGTAAAAGCTCTTCGCGCATCGATGAGTAGAGACTTGGAGAAGGAATCGCCGCAGACAAATATTTGATTTTTTCTAATGCGATTAGTTCCTCAGTAAATAAACGTAAGAATAAAGAGCCGCTCCCTGGTGGGAAATCAATTATTCCTGGACGCGTCTCATTTATGATCTCCCGTACTAAACCATCGACCAGAAGAAAACGGGCTCCTCCCCAGCTCCCCAAAACCGGAAGTAATTGCTCTTCCCAAAATTCCATAATAGCTTGGGTAGGAAAAAGAAAGACAAGTTTACTCCCACCTGTCTTTTTCCATTGAGCCCAAATCCAATCTTTAACAAATCCAACCGGGTCTTTATATAAAAAAGGATGGCGAATAATCTTCATCAAGCTTCTGACCCCCGTGTCTTATTCTATTTATTTCTTGAATTTCTCGGTATCATAGGTATTTCCTGCTTCAGTTTAAATAAAGGATCAGCATTAGATGCTATTTGTCAAGAGAGGAAATTACATAATTACCTTAAACTTTATTTGAACGCAAATCTATAACATTTAACTTATATTAGGTAGTCCCCCACCCCAGCAAAGCTGGGGCACATGCAAGGATGAAAATCTAATCCAGGTGAGTCGACAAGGCGCTTTAATTGGTTGTTCATGCTAGACACCACCAGCACACGTGAAGGAAGAAAATCAGAGCCGAAATCTCAACAAGCATCAGGATTTTCCTTGGGTAAAATCTTAAATAATTGAATTAGGCGGTAATTCCCTAAAGAGTAAAAGATAATTGCTTGTTTTTAAATGATAGTGTAAGATAGTTTTAGAAAAAATAAAGGAGGAATCTTCCTATGAGCCGCGGACGTTTATACCGGTCTGATCAAGAAAGGATGATTGCTGGGGTAGCTGGCGGTTTAGCTGAATATTTTGATATAGACGTAGTATTAGTGAGGTTGCTGTGGGTCTTAGCCTTTTTTTTCGGTGGCGGAATTTTTGCTTATCTCATTGCTTGGATTGTTATTCCTAAGCGAAAATCCTTTACTACCCAAGAAGAGGGTATTAATACTCTACTCGAAAAAGATTCACAAGACCAAGAAGTCTCCGATCATAAGTGGCAAGTCGGCGGTTTTATCTTTATTTTTATGGGAATTATCTTTCTACTTCACGAATTGGTTCCCAGACACTTCTTTCGTAATACGATTCCCCTATTGCTGATTTTATTGGGAATAATGATCTTGATTCATGGTTTTAAGCGGAATAGATAAATAAAGCAGGACCCCTCGGCAGTCAGACGAACAGCTCAAAACCGCCGTTAATGCTTAATCGAAAAATCTGGGCTAAAGAACCTCCCGGTCCGTAATTAGATACAAATTCCCCTGGAACAAAACCCTTTTTTTTGTAAAAGTTACGGGCTGGGAAACCTGCTGGGAATTTTTCAGAGAAAGTAACAGCTACTAATTCAGCTGGAGGCTCTATTAACCCGTAAATATGCTGAAAAAGAGCGCTTCCCACTCCTTTTCTTTGCTGAGAAGGAGTCACCGCTAACCAATGGATCGTGTAAATCGGACGTATTTTGGAAGAAAAAAGCACCCCCCCAACTAGCGGGGTTCCAGGAGGTCCATCATTTTCCCGCACACAAAAAGCAGCCCTTCGGATGATACATTCTCTTAAGGCGCGTTTAAAATACTCATCTTTGGCCAGTGGTCCAAACAACTCTTCAACCCTAGAAGCTAGTTCAAGCCAACAGACTATATCCTTAAATGTCGCGTGTTGCACCAACATTTTTTTCACCTTTACGTTCTGTAGACTTTTTGACCATTAACGAAAACTATCATAATATTGGTTTCAAAAGCTAAAGGATTCTGATCAAACACCACTAGATCCGCATCTTTTCCCACCTCTAAACTGCCCACTCGTTGTGATAAACCAACAATCTCGGCAGGATTAATCGTAATCGCCTTTAAGGCTTCTTCAGGTTCCATTCCGTTTCTCACCGCTAATTTGGCACAGAGTGGTAAATACTGTAGGGGGATGACTGGCGCATCAGTCATAATTGCTACTTTTACCCCTGCCTTGCTCAGTATTCCTGGGGTTTCAAAAGTAAGATTCCTTAATTCTACTTTACTGCGGTCACCAAAAGAAGGACCTACAATCGCCGGGTATCCCCGCGCCGCCAATAAATCAGCAATTAAATGCCCTTCTGTACAGTGATCAAGAGTAATCCGCAGTTTAAACTCTTCGGCAATTCGAATGGCGGTCATGATATCATCGGCTCGATGGGCGTGGGCCTTGAGAGGAATTTCATTATTAAGAACAGGAAGCAGAGACTCCCATTTGAGATCAAAAGCAGGCATTTTCCCTTGATCGCCAGCAGCTGCTTGTTTTTTTTCTATGTATTCTTTTGCTTTATACAAAGATTCACGAAGGATTGCAGCCGTGGCCATCCTGGTGGTTGGAGACTTTTTTTGATTATTATATACTCTTTTCGGGTTTTCTCCAAAAGCAATTTTCATCGCCACTGGAGCGCGAAGCAGTTTCTCCTCAATCGTTCGCCCGTAAGTCTTAACCGCGGCAAACTGACCACCAATAACATTAGCGCTACCCGGTCCGGTTACTGCAGTGGTAACCCCTGCCGCTAAGGCTTCATCGAAAGTCCGATCAGTGGGAAAAAGAGCATCAATCGCACGAAGTTGGGGAGTTACCGGATCAGTCATCTCATTACCGTCATCCCCTTCAAAGCCTAAGGAGTCTTCAAACATTCCAATATGACAATGAGCATTGATAAATCCGGGGGTCACATACTGCCCGGAAAGGTCGATAGTTTCGGCTCCGTCCACCTGCAACTCTTCACCCACCGCAGCAATTTTATCACCTTTGATTAGAAGATCGCCATTTTTAATCTCCGTTCCAGCCATCGTATATAGATAAGCATTTTTTAATAGAATCTTCTTCATCACTCTCTTCCTTTCATCACAAAACTACAGTTTGCCCTGGAAAATACGGAACTTATATTTATTTCGGCAAGCAGCGTCGAATTCTTAAGAGGATCAATATGATGTGGTTAAATCTTAAATCAATCACTTCGATAATTCCTTAAAGTAATGATTTTTTCTTCAGTAATAATAAAATCCATTTTTACATCATCCGAATTAACAGGGAGCTCAGTCACTAGTTGTAGTTGGTAAGCTAGTCCGATTTTAAGCGCATCAGCTCGGACATTAGAAAGATAACGATCATAATATCCCCCTCCTCGTCCTAACCTGTTACCTTGATAATCAAAAGCTAGACCTGGAATGAAAAAAAGATCAATCTCTCCCGGATGACAACACCGACTGTTTCTTGGTTCCATAATTCCAAAAGCACCAGGCGCTAGCTCTGTTAATTTCTCAACCATACCAAACTCCATGGTATGCTCTTGGGAGTTAACCATAGGAAGGGCTAAACAAAAACCCCGTTCCAAAAGTTGAATTAGTAAATCACAAGTGCTAACTTCATTTCCGTATGAAGCATAGGAACCGATAGTTTTAACTTCACTTAGAAATGGTAAAGAAAGCGCTCGGCGGCAAATAATACTACTTTTCTGGCAAACCTCTTCCAGTGTAAGTTTATTAATGTCTCTTCGATAATTAGCACGGAGTTGTTTTTTGCACGAATTTACTTCCATTTTTACCTCCGTCATTAAACATCTAACTTGTTCTCTTACTCAGGGCTAAGAAGCAATCAAATAATTCTATTTACCCCCGTATACACAGGATGTTTAAGTTTAATGAAAATACTTCCTCATCTTTATTAAGCTCACATTTGGCGCCTCTTATATTTAGCCAGGCATCTTATAGCCTAAAAGGTGCGAAAAGTAAGATTAGAATAAAAAAGAAACCCCGCCATGTCGTTTGCAAGCTGAAGCTTACCTGAACCCGCTCTCACAGGTGGGCGCCTCCCAGCCGCTTGATGTGTCCTTCTTTTCCAAAGGCCTACACGCCACAGCCAGAGAAAAGCTCCCTAGGTAAATGTGTTGGTTCAAAACATCAGCTTCATCACGCACACAGCAGGGTTTTTTCTTAACTCTATTATGATGATACCATAAAGAAGCTTATTCGTGCAAGAGTTGGATTACTTCTCTTCTTTCCTATAATTGTCAGGATCAAAATGAAGCTCTTGCAACTGCTTTCTATCAACCTTAGAAGGAGCCATCGTTAATAAACAAGTAGCGCTAGTAGTCTTGGGGAAGGCAATCACTTCCCGTAAACTGGATGCGCCAGCTAAAATCATCACTAGGCGATCTAGCCCCAAGGCAATTCCACCATGAGGTGGCGTCCCGTAGTCAAAGGCTTCAAGCAAAAATCCAAATTTATCATGTGCTAGCTCAGTAGATAGCCCCAAAACTTTAAAGACTTTTTCCTGGACTGCGCGTTGATGAATACGGATACTGCCTCCTCCTAGTTCCATCCCATTCAGCACCAGATCATAAGAATTAGCCCGGACTGCCAGCGGATCCGTATCTAATAACTCGCTCTCTTCAGGTAAAGGGGAGGTAAATGGATGGTGAACAGCCACTAATCTTTCTTCTTCGTGATCAAATTCCAACAAAGGAAAATTAAGAACCCATAAGGGATTATACTGCTTTTCCGGAATTAATCCTAACCGATGGGCAAACTCTAACCGTAAAGCTCCCATCGCCGTCAGCGCTTGTTTAGAATCTTGATCGGCAATGATAACAATTAGATCACCATCGTTAGCTTGCATCTGCCGGACGATCCTCTCAAGTTGGTCCGAGGTAAAGAATTTGCTGATCGCTGATTTGACTTTGCCCCCAGTCAGAGCTAAGTAGGCTAGACCTTTAGCCCCATATTTAGCAGCAACCTTCGGTAGTTCATCCAATTCGCGCCGGGAATAACCGCCACACCCCGGCGCCGTTAGAGCAACTACTTTGCCTCCTTCGGCTACCGTTTTACGAAAAACCGTAAAGTCTGAATCAGCGACTAAAGAAGAAAGGTCAACCAATTCTAAGCCAAACCTAGTATCTGGTTTATCACTTCCATATCTGTTCATGGCTTTTTGATAATCCATTCGAGGGAAAGGTCTGGGGAGAACGATTCCCTTCACTTCTTTAAAAAGAAAAGCGAGCATCTCTTCTAGTAAGTTAAGGATCATCTCCCGATCAACAAAAGACATTTCGAGATCGATCTGGGTAAACTCCGGCTGACGATCAGCTCGTAGATCCTCATCCCGAAAGCACCGCACAATCTGAAAATATTTTTCCATCCCGCTAACCATCAGCAATTGCTTGAAAAGCTGAGGTGATTGGGGTAAAGCATAAAACTTACCTGGATTGACCCGACTCGGAACTAAAAAATCCCTAGCTCCTTCTGGAGTGCTCCGTGTTAGCATGGGAGTCTCAATTTCCCAAAATCCTTTTTGGTCTAAAAAATCCCGAATTAACTTAGTAACACGATGACGAAGAGCAAAATTTTTCTGCATTTCTGGTCGCCGCAGATCTAAATATCGGTAGCGCAAACGGAGAGTCTCATCCACATTCGCCCTGTCATCCACATAAATAGGAGGTGTTTTAGCCGGATTAATAATCAACAAGTCCTCGGCATAGACCTCCACTTCTCCAGTAGCTAGATCGGTATTAATCATCTGCTCCGGTCTTTTTTCTACCCTGCCTTTAACCATAATCACAAATTCATTTCTAATCGTCTCCGCGGTCTTAAAAAGCTCGGGATGATCAACAGGATTAAAAACTACCTGTACTAGTCCGTTACGGTCTCTTAAATCAACAAATAAGACTCCGCCTAGGTTTCGATAGCGATTTACCCAACCATTGAGGCAGACGGATTTTCCAACTTCCTTTAAACTTAAATCCCCGCACAAGTGTGTTCTGATCCAGGATGACAAAGAAAAACCCTCCCTTATTCGTTAATTACCCCTTGGGGGGTGATGAGTTCAGAGATTTGCTCTATCAGTTCTTGCCACTCAACCCTCGTTTGGCTCCCATCACTCATATTTTTTACGGTAACCTGATGGTCTTTCCACTCATCTTCACCGATAATTAAGGCTAATTGCGCTCCCGATTTATTCGCTGATTTTAATTGAGTTTTAAGGCTTTTACTAGAAAAGCCAAGTTCGACTTTAAATCCATTTCTCCGTAAAGAAGCAGTTAGTTCAAAAGCTATTAACGCAAACTGATCACTTAAGGAGATGATATAGATTTGAGGCGCTCGCGAAAAGATGGGTAATTTATTCCTTTGTTCTAAGGTTGTAAATAATCTTTCCATCCCCGAAGCAAAACCAACTCCCGGGACAGCCGGACCTCCACATTCCTCAACCAAACCATCATAACGCCCGCCCCCACAGATCGCATTTTGCGCTCCGAGCTCTGTATTAACAACCTCAAAAACAGTTCGAGAATAGTAGTCTAAACCCCTCACTAACCTGGGGGTAATTTCGTATTTAACCTTCACTTGATCAAGGAAGCCAATTACCTGAGAAAAATGATCTTGACAGGCTTGACAAAGGTAATCGTGGATTGAGGGCAGTTGGGAGGTTATTTTTTGGCAGGAAGCATTTTTGCAATCTAATAACCGTAAGGGATTTCTTTCTAGGCGCAGCTGGCAAGTGGAACATAATTCAGCGGAGGAATCCCACAAACAGGAGATAAGCGCTTCTTTATATTTCTGACGACAATGCTGACAGCCAACAGAATTTAAATAGATCTCCAGTTCGGTTAAACCTAACTTTTGATAAAGATCGTGGGCTAGTAGGATAACTTCCGCATCTGCTAGGGGAGCCTCCTCCCCCAATAGTTCCACTCCAAATTGATGAAACTGACGAAATCTCCCCGCCTGAGGTCTTTCTTGTCTAAACATCGGTCCTAAGTAAAAAAGTTTGGTCGTCCCACCCTGACCATGAAGTTTATGTTCAATATAAGCCCGTACCACCGGCGCGGTTCCTTCCGGTCGGAGGGAAATACTCCTCCCACCTTTATCAATAAAAGTATACATCTCTTTTTCTACAATATCGGTAGTCTCTCCAATACCGCGAAGAAACAATTCGGTATGTTCAAAAATGGGAGTACGAATCTCTCCATAGCCGTATGAGATAAATACCTCACGGATGATCATCTCCATCCATTGCCAAGCTAAAGCCTCATTGGGCATTAGATCATAAGTGCCTCGTGGCGCTGTTGTCAAGCTCATCCCTCATTCCTAAAATCTTATACTTTACATTAAAGAAAGGGTGAAGGGTCACCCCCTCCACCCATCGTTTAATTCAAATTCAAAAGCTTAATTAGTATCTGATGGGGTTTCTACAATCTCTTCCTCTTGGTTTTGTACCCCAATCTTCTCCTGCTCTTCTTGGAGGATTTTGTTGAATTCTTCTTGTTCTTTGGCGATTCTAGCCTGAATAACAGCAATTTTGTCTTCCAAGGCTTTGGCTTCCGTTGTCAACTCAAGCTCTTTCATCTTCGCCAGTACCTGGTTAAGAAGGAAAATCTCATCTCCAGCTTTAGTCTCTGCCCCTAATAAAGCCTGTTTTATCTGGTCTTGGTCGCCTTTAGCTTTGTAGATTTCCGCCTTCGTCATATATACTTGAAAATCTTCCTTTAAATTTTTCGGTAAGCGCAGAAATACATCAAGAGCAGCATCAAAGTTTTTAGCTTCTTTATAAATTTCTGCTAACGCAAGGAAAGTTCTGAGATCATTCTTATATCTTTTATCTTTTAAAGCTTTTTCATAAGCTTGAGCTGCTTCAGCCCACTTCTCCTTTTGTGCAAGATGATAACCAAGCAGGGTTGGATCTAAAATCTCAACTTTAGCTGTTTTATCCCGTTGCTCTTTTACCCATTCTTCTTTCTTCTCAGTTTGAAATTTTCGGGAAAAGATTTCATCACTAATTTTCCCTTTTTCTTTTTCCCAGTCTTCTCCTTGAGCTAATTTTTTATTAATAATCTTAATGAGGTGATAACCAAATTGAGTTTTGACCGGAGCGCTAAATTCTCCTGAATTTAGTTTTAAGGCAGCCTCAACAAATTCGGGAACAAAAGAGCTTTTAAAGTAAGCGATAGGAGCGGTACCTAAACGTCCACCCTGATCCTTGTTACTGGTGTCATCCGAGTATTCCTTCGCCAAATCCTCAAAACTCTCTCCCGCTTGCAGCCGTTTATATACCTCTTGTGCTTTTTTTAAACCTTCCTGAGCAGTCAGGGGCTGATCATTCACTTGTGAACTTGTAGAAATCAAAATATGAGCCGGTTCCATCTCCTCATAAGCTTCTACGATTTCTTCCTCTTTTACTACAAGCTTCGCTTCTTTGCCTAAAATCGTATATAATTTTTGCTCAGCAAGAATCTCCCGGAGCATTTCTTTAAGTCCCTTAAGGCTTTTAGCCCCCACCTGGGTAATTAACATCTCCATTTCTTCTTCTGTGTTAATCTGGTTGTAGGCTTTAATTTTCGCTAAAAAATCATCGATTTCTTGAGCAGATACTGCGATCTTGCGTTCTTTAACAGCCTGCTTTACTATTTCTTGTTCTACTAAATACTCCATGGTCCTTGTTTTCATTTCTTCTTCACTCATGTAAGAACCAAATTGCTGCAAAAAACGACCATAGATATCATTAAACTCTTTATCTTTGATTGCTACACCATTAACCCGGACTGAAGGTCCTTTATAGAGAGAGCGATCATTCGCGCCACCAAAGCGTGGAAAAGCGTAGAACATCCCTACACACATTCCTAAAACTAAAATAATAACGACCGGTTTCAATAGAGACTGAGTTAACCGGCGAATATTCATTAAACCAGCCAAAAAAATTCCTCCTTAGTTTTTGTTTTAGGTTCAGTAACAAATAAATCTAATTAATAATCACTAGCATCTTCATCCTATTGTACCTAATGCTCTTTAGGTTGTCAATTAACACTCCGCAATAGCTTATTGACTTTTTCCGCCACTAATTCCTGAATTCGCCCTTGGTAGGTAGCTGGGCATTTAGGGTTAGGAGTACGTGTTACTTTTAAAGTAGAGCGATCAAACCACTTGGTCATCCCTCCTCCCCCTAAACCTAAAATAATGGAACGTTCCTCCATCATTAGAATATTATAGAGCCCTTCCCATCCTTTTGAGGTATAGCCGATATTTTCCTGACCAGCAACGCTTCTCCGTTGTCGATAAAGATAATAGGGGTAATAACCCTTGGCTTGCATCTTTTGAGCAGCTTGACTCAACCACCCGGAAACCTTCGCCTCCTCAATTTTATTTTTTATTTGAGAAAAATCCCAAGCAGCTGCCCTTTTGGGAGCTAAGGTATGGATTGTAATATTCTCTGCCTGATAAGAGAAAAGCCTTTGAAGAGTGTTTTCCCAGTCTTCTTCCTCTTCTCCGGGTAAACCAATGATCATATCCATATTTAAACAAGGGATTTTTACTTCACGGACCAGTTGCACAGCCTTTTCAAGCTCTTCCAAAGTGTGTTGACGACCAATCCTAACTAGAGTTTGGGCATTTAGCGTTTGCGGATTAACACTTACTCTAGTTACTCCAAACTCTTTTAAGATCCTTAGTTTATCCTGATCTAAAGTATCAGGTCGTCCCGCTTCTACTGTAAATTCCATCGCGCCAGCGATAGAAAAGTTTCGGCTGATTAAAGCTAAAAGTTCCTTTAATTGTAGATGACTTAATACTGTAGGTGTCCCACCACCAATATATAGACTTACTAAAGGAAGGTCGACAAGCTGGAGTGCTTTCCCAATTGCTTTTATCTCATAAGCAAGCGCTTCCAGAAAACCTTTTATTAAGTGCGAATGGGTTGCCAATGGATAAGAGGCAAAAGAACAATACCCACATTTTGTAGGACAGAAAGGAATTCCGATATAAACACTGATTTTTTTTGCCGCTGCTTTTAGCCATGGTCTTTGGGTCTCTCCCACTGCCGCTAAAAGTAAAGCCTTCTCCGTTGAAAGTAGAAACTGGCCTTCTAGTTTGTTTTTTACTTCCCAACTGCTAAACCCCAGATCTCTAAGATAATGATAAATTTTAGTAGGTCGTACTCCTGTTAGTATTCCCCAGGGAAGTTTTGGTGTCCCGATTTTATTAAGTAGTTCTAATATTCCCCTACGGACTACCTCTTTTTTGCGCTGCTCATAATCGCTAGCAGAGTAAGACAAGTTGATGATCTCTGTATCGATGAAAGAAATTTCTGCTTGTTGCAGACCACCAATCTTACCTCGGCAAGCTATCCCCTTACTGTCAATCGTTACAAAGATTTCGATCTGATAATCAATCTTCCCCTCTTCCTTAAAAAAGGCGTCAGGATCAGCCGCTGCCACTATATTTTCCATGTTTCTCCGATTATCTGGTAAATTACATCTAAGAGAATAAGAAGCCATCTACTGTCCCACCATATTTTTAATAAAAGGGTTGACCAGTTTTTCGCGACCAATCATCGTATCCAAACCATGACCAGGAAAAACTCGGGTTTCATTAGGGTATTGTAGCAAACGATGCAGACTACCAATTAAAGCCTCCTGATCACCACCAGGTAAATCGGTCCGGCCAATACTCCCGGCAAACAAAACATCCCCAGCAAAGAGCAATCCAGGGGTAGTTATCGTGATTCCTCCTGGGGTATGACCGGGGGTATGATTTACCTTTAGCATCTGAGCGCCCAAACATAAGATATCACCATCCACCAGTAACTGATCCGTCGCGTTCACAACCACCTCAGCACCTAACAGTGAAGACAAATTGAGGACTGGGTTAGTTAACATCGAGGAGTCGGCAGAATGAATTAGCACTAAGGCTCCAGTTTTAGCTTTTAATTCATTGACCCCTAAGATATGATCGCAATGTCCATGGGTAAGGAGGATATACTTTAGTTTCAGCTTCATTTTTTTGATTTCTGTTAAAATTTCTTGGATCGGTTCTCCTGGATCAAGACACACAGCTTCTAAAGTTTCTTCATCCCATAAAAGATAGGTATTAACCATTAAGTCTCCAAGGACAAATTGTTGTAATCTCATATAATAACTCCCTTTTGTCACTTTTCAGGTAATCGCTCATGTTGGCTACTGCCCGCACACGTGAAGTGATGAAAATAGCCAGATAAATCGATAAGCATAAAGGATCTTTCTTGTGGTTAATCCTAAATATTGAATTAGGCAATTCCTTACATCTGGGGCTTCGGAATTTTAACGAATTTTTCCCACCCGATTAAAAGGCCAAAAGCGCCAGAAAGCACGTCCTACAATCTTCTTTCGAGGAACAAATCCCCAATAATGGCTATCCCAACTTTGGTTTCTATTATCTCCTAATACTAGATATTCACCTTCGCCAATCGTGACTGGTCCATATTCATAGATCGGACGGCGTTCAGGAGAGATATACTCTTCTGTCAAGGGGGCGCCATTAATTAAAACTTTACCTTCGGTAATTTCTACTGTTTCTCCTGGAAGTCCGATGATCCGTTTAATAAAATCATTAAGCACTATTGGTCTTTGATCACGATGGATCTGTTCTTCATTAGCTAAAAGCTTAGCTTTTTCTGTAGGATGAAAGACAATAATATCTCCCCGCTGTGGTTGGCGAAATCGATAAGAAACTTTCTCCACCAAAAAACGATCCCATTCGATAATCGTCGGACGCATCGATGGGCTGGGAACATATCTCGCCTCAACCACAAATGCTCTTAAAACCAGAAATAATAGGAGAGCTGGAATAACAACCTCTAAAATCTCTCGTATGATCTTTTTAATATCCATCTCTTATCTCCTCCATGGTCGCCATCAATAAAATGAGGAAATTGCATAATTACCTTAAGATTAATTTGACCGCAATATATAGTATTTAATCGGTCACACTGGCCACCACCCGTACACGTGAAGTGATGAAAATCAGAGTCAGGCGTCTCGGCAAGTATAAAAGATTTTTCTTGTGGTCAAATCTTAAATAATTGAATTAGGCAATTTCTTAAAACATATGTAGAAACGAAAAAACCAACATACAGTTCCATCTATTTTTAAAATATGATAAAAGGCCCCCTATACGGGAGGGCCTTTTTAAGTACTGTATAGATTGTATCCTTCACCAGAGGATGATCAGTAAAACGGTTGTAAGGTCCTTCCCTGATAGGAAGTCACCTATCAACAGCCTCTTTTAATGCTTTTCCCGGTTTAAAGACCGGAACCTTTCTGGCTTTAATCTCGATCGCAGCTCCAGTCTGTGGGTTGCGTCCGGTCCGGGCGCTCCTTTCCTTTACCTCAAAGCTGCCAAAACCAACTAGTTGTACTTTATCTCCATTCGTTAAAGCTTCAGTCATCGCTGAAAGAATAGCATCAACGGCTTTCCCCGAGTCTTTTTTCGTTAAACCGCTTTTCTCTGAAACCTGATCAATTAATTCGGTTTTTGTCATCAGCCTCACCTCCTTCCGGTGCACACGTTAGGTGCATTATGAAAAGTACTGTTTAATAGTTACCATGTAAATTGCATTTATCTATTCTAGATAATTCCCCTTTCTCCTTCTGTCTAATCTAAATTTATTTACTTTAATTCAATAATCATCGGTCCTTCAGAGATGTTAGTGACTTAAATAAAAAAATAAAAAGCCGTGAATCACACGGCTTTCCCAGATTAGGAGCGATTTTTTAAATAATAATACAGATTAAACCTCCGCTGCCTTCATTCAAAATTTTACTCAAAGTTTCTTGTAACTTTTCCTGAGCATGGGCAGGCATCCGGCTTAATTTGGCTTGAATCCCTTCTTTCACCAGGTCATGGAGGGTCTTACCAAAAAACTCAGTCTTCCAGATTCCTTCTGGATTTTTCTCAAATTCTTCTGTTAAAAAACGAACAAATTCTTCTCCTTGTTTTTCAGTTCCAACTACTGGGATGACTTCCGTATGGATATTCGCTTTAATAAAGTGATAAGAAGGAGCCGAGGCTTTTATCCTTACTCCGCACCTACTTCCTTGGCGAATTAGTTGCGGTTCAGCAAACTCAATCTCTTCTACCTGTGGCATAACTAATCCATATCCCAATTCTTTAACTTGTTGTAGCGCCCCAGCTATTTTCTGGTACTCATTTTTAGCCATAGATAATTCCTGTATATTTCTTAAAAGATCACCATTGTTTTTTAAAACTAGACCAGTAATTTCTTCCAATATCTGATAAAAAAGCGCTTCTGCAGTTTGAATCTTAATAAAGACTGTTCCCTTTCCTAAATCAACTTTAGAAAGGTATACCTCATCCATATGTTCAATATTCTCTAGAAAAGTTATAACCTGATCTGCATCTTTAACCTTTTCCACTTCAGCCACTGCGGCCAAGACCGCTTCTTCGTACTTGTTCCGTAACCAATGTTCTGGTTGGAGTTCCTCAATCCAGTCGGCAAAGTCTATTTGAATTTCCTGTACTGGAAACATTTTTAAAACATCCTGGATTATCCGATTAATGTCAGTCTGCTCCATATGCAAACAATTTACAGAAAGCACCGGCACCTTATACTTATCTTTTAATTCTTCAACCAGTTCCACGGTTTTCTGAGCTTGTGGATGAACAGAATTAACTAGTACAACGAAAGGTTTACCTAGAGCCGATAATTCGTTAATCACTCTTTCTTCAGCTAGAACGTAATTTTCACGAGAAATCTCAGTAATGCTACCATCTGTTGTAATTACTAATCCAATGGTGGAATGATCCTGGATGACCTTTTTGGTTCCCATCTCTGCCGCCATCTGAAAGGTAACAGGAGTAGAGTTCCAGGGAGTAATCACCATTCTAGGACCCGTTTCATCCATATAACCCCTGGCTCCTTCTACAGTATAACCCACACAATCAACGAGACGAACCTGAAGCTCAACATTGTCGATTTTTAGAGGAATCGCCTCATCCGGAATAAATTTAGGTTCTGTCGTCATGATTGTTTTTCCAGCGCCACTTTGTGGCATCTCATCCTGTGCTCGTTCCCGATGGTAAAGATCTTCAATGTTAGGTAAAACCATTAATTCCATAAAACGTTTTATAAAAGTTGACTTCCCTGTCCGCACTGGTCCTACCACACCAATATAGATATTCCCATCCGTGCGTTCGGCGATATCTCTGAAGATATCAAACCGCTCCATCCTCCTCCCCCCTTTTCTTCTTCAACCTAAATGATAGTTATAAATGATTTACTAAGCACACCCCCAAACTGATTATCAATTCTTCAGGGATGGTTTTTTTCAATTCTGTATTCATCTCCATATATACAACAGATAATCCCTTGTTATGACTTAATTTCAAAATAATTCATTTGTCTTTAATCTCATTTAAATTTAAAGAATTAAAATTCTCATTGCGAATTAATCAAAAAAGATTAAGAGCTTTCTATAATATTGAATGCAAAATTTGAGACCAGCGGCGAGCGGTAAGAGTATTCTCCAGGTTAGCTAAATGGATTCTTAAGGTAATTATGGCAATTTCCTTAGATTATTTATATGTAAGGTTTGAAAAAATAGGACAAAAAAAACAACCCTTAGGGTTGTTTTAGTCTTATTTTTAACAAGCTTTTAGCAAAACTCTTAATGTGAAAAGACTAAAGTTTCGTAATCATTAACTTTTTCTCCAAAGATCCAATGTTTTTTAGTCTCGCCCTTACTAGTAATATCATTAATCAGGATCTGTAAACCTAATTTTTGCCCTCCGCGGGGAGATAGATCTAACTCCGCCAACGAAATAGCCACCGCCATAAAGTAGTCTCGTATCTCCAAAACAGAGCGTACGATAATAGCTTGTCGACGCCAAGAAGCGCCTAAAATGTTAAAAAGTGGTTCCTTTATTTTGCTGTTCGGTAAAAGATAAAGAGTTACTGGTTCTTTTAACTGAGCATTACCAGAAGTAAAAAAATATATTCTAAGATGATCGCTTCCTTGAAAATCTAATGAAAAATCATCCTTAAAAGTAAGAAAAGGATCAGTAACATAAAAGCCAAGATAAAGAAAGTTGTGATCAAACCCAGTGTATAATCGGAGCGCTACTCCTCCTTCGGAAGAATAAAGGTGATGAATTGCCGTATTTTTCTCCCATTCCGATAATGGTTGTTGATAATTAAAATCATCTTTAACCTTTATGACCTCTAAACGTTCTTGAGCAATAACTGAGATTGTCCAGAAAGCCATCAGCAGGATAAGAAGAAGCCACCGGGTTGAAACGAGACTTTTTTTCAATTTCAACGCTCCTTCCACGGTAGGTAGTTGCTCATGCTGGCTACCGCCCGCACACATGAAGTGATGAAAATGAGGCCAGGTGAGTCGACAAACCTCGAAGGCATTCTCTAGTGCAGTAACTATATTCTTCACCTGCTGAAGCTATTCCTTTTGCGTATTTACTGGAAAAGACACGTAGTCTAAAAAATACTCTCTATTTCGCGCCGACGTTCCCTGGTCATTAACTCTTCCACCGCCTCTTGTGGCGAATGTCCCTTGAATAAAATATGATACATCTTTTCAATGATCGGAAGTTCAACTTGAAATTTTTTGCTTAGATCATAAGCTGCTTTAGTAGTAGGAACTCCCTCAACCACCATTGGGGTAGAAGCTAACACTTCGTTTATGTCACGACCTTTTCCAATCTCCCTTCCAGCCCAAGCATTTCTACTATGCCTGCTAGCAGCAGTAACAAACAGATCACCTAATCCAGATAAACCAGAAAAGGTAAGAGGTTGCGCGCCCATTGTCTCCCCCAAACGGCGCATTTCCGCTAGAGCCCTGGTTACTAAAGCTGCTTTTGTATTATCGCCATAATCTAAGCCCTCACAAATTCCCGCTGCCATCGCAAAGACATTTTTTAAGGCGCCGCCGATCTCTACCCCTAAGCGGTCAAGACTGGTATAGACTCTAAAATAAGGAGAAAAAAATGCTTCTTGAGCGCTTTCGGCAATGGTTAAATCTGGTGAAGCCACCACGGTGGCAGAAGGAACTTGCCTACTTACCTCCTCAGAATGATTGGGTCCTGACAAGGCGACTATTTGGTGATCGGGAACCGCTAATTCTTCTCTTAATACCTGAGTGAGAGGTTTTAAAGTTTCAATTTCAATTCCTTTGCCCGCATTCACAATAAGCATGCTTGGAGAGATAAAAGAAGCAAAAAGATTTGCTGTCGACCGTAGCCATTGTGAAGGAACAACAAAGGTAATAAGTTCAGCCCCAGCAGTCACTTCTCCTGGATCATTACTCGCAACAAGCTTCTCTGGGAGTTTAACTCCTGATAAATAACGTTGATTAGTATGGGATTGATTAATCTCTGTCATGGTTTCCTTCTCATACGACCATAGCATTACTTGATGATCATTCTCTGTTAATAATTTTGCCAGGGCTGTTCCCCAACCTCCTGCTCCTACTACTCCAATCTTCATTTTTCTTCCTCCTTAATCTTTTTTGCAAAAACCTTATTTTCAGTACCGCTAATGATTCTTTGAATATTGGCGCGATGTCGATAAACAGCTAATATAAATACGATCACCCCGTATAAAAGAAGAGATCTTTCTTGAGGATAAAAAAGAAAGCAACTGAAGGGGAGAGCAAAAGCAGCAGCTAGTGAAGAAAGGGAAACAAACCCAAAGATAAAAAGAAAAAGAAACCAAATGGGAGCAAGAACTAGTAAGGTTTTAGGCACTAAAACGATAATTGTGCCTAAAGAAGCGGCTATTCCCTTACCTCCTTTAAATTTAAACTGTAAGGGCCAATTATGACCTATGATCACCGCTAGTCCGCACCAGGGAGCAATTTGCGAACCTCCTAACCATAGACCAATCATTGCTCCAAGTATTCCTTTTAATACATCTCCGCCCAGCACTAGGATTCCGGAAATTGGTCCCAAAATACGATAGGCATTGGTAGCCCCGGGGTTACCACTACCTTTTTTCCTCAAATCGACTCTCGATAAAAGGGCAACCACTTCTCCGGAAAGAATTCCTCCAAGAAGATAACTAATAATAACTGCTAATACTTTCTCCATTTTTGTTCACCCTCTTGCCTTAACTTTCATTGTTATTCCTTTTTACCAGATCTTTTTCTCACCAAAAAATGTAATGGAGAACCAACAAAGCCAAAATTATCTCTAATCCTATTTTCTAAATATCTTCGATAAGAAAAATGCATTAAAGAAGGATCATTGACCCATAATTGAATGGTCGGCGGTTTAACCTTAATCTGAGTAGCATAATAAACTTTTAATTGCCTCCCTTTATGGGCAGGTGGTTGATGCATCAAAACAGCATCCCTGAGGATTTCGTTAAGGACGCGGGTTGGTATTCTCTTAGTATATTCATTGGCAACCGCAAAAACTTCTGGCAGAACCTTCTGTACTCGTTGCCCAGTTTTTGATGAGATAAAGAGCAGGGGAGCATAATCTAAAAAAGAAAGCTCACGACGGACCCTGTCTTTATATTCTCCTGTTGTCCGCTCATCTTTTTTTACTAAATCCCATTTGTTAATAACTATTATTACCGCCTTTCCAGCCTCATGAGCAATGCCTGCTACTTTTTTATCTTGTTCCGCTAGAAAATCAGTGGCATCGAGAACAACCAAGGTAACATCAGCTCTTTCTACCGCCCGGATCGCTCGAAGGACGCTATAATATTCAACAGCCTCTTCAACCCGAGCTTTTTTTCTGATCCCAGCAGTATCAACTAAAATGTATTTTTGCCCTTCAAAAAGCAAAGGCGTATCAATCGCATCTCTGGTTGTCCCGGGAATAGGACTAACGATCACCCGTTCCTCCCCAAGAAGCGCATTAAGCAAAGAAGATTTCCCACAATTTGGTCTTCCGATTAGAGCTACCCGGATTGCCTGCTCCTCTTCGCCTTGTAATATAGGAAATTCTCTCACTACCGTATCAAGAAGGTCACCAATATTCAAAGCATGTTCCGCAGAAATCAGAACAGGCGTTCCAAAACCAATAGCATAAAAATCGCTTTTTAGCGCTGGATCATACCGATCAGCCTTATTGCCTACCAGAATTATCGGTTTATTAGTCCGCCTTAAGAGATCGGCAATCTCTTGATCTAAAGGCTGGAGGCCTTCCTTGGCATCAACCACAAATAAGATAACATCAGCTTCCTCGATCGCTAACTTAGCTTGGTTATAAACTTCTATGTTAATAGGATCTTCTTCACTGGTAGTAATCCCACCCGTATCGACCAACAAAAATGACTTCTCTAACCATTCTGCTTCGCGGTAAAGACGATCTCTGGTTATTCCAGGGACCCCTTCCACAATCGCCACTCTTTCCCCGATAATCCGGTTGAATAAAGTGGATTTTCCTACGTTGGGGCGACCAACAATCGCCACAATTGGTCTGGACATTTAACATCCCTCCAATCCTAGAAGGGTTTTAACAACCTCTTCTCCATTAACATTCAATACTTTAACCGAAAGATGAGTAGCAGCGCAAAAATTTTCGAGTGTCATTCCATCTAAAAAGACTTTTTCTTCATAACATAGCATTACTCGAGGCAATAACAGACAAGAACCATCCATCTCTAGCCTTTTATGGCGAAGAGCTAAAAGAATATCTCCTCCTGTTACTAAGCCAGATACAGTTACTTCAGGGCCAAAAAAGCAATTAGTAACAGGTAAAACTCCTAATTTAATCTGTGGGGCATATTTTTTTAATGTGGCTTGGAGTTCGAGCCATAGTTGACCCGCATCAACTCCGGTAACGACCGTAAAGCTTCTTGGTCTATGATCATAATTAGAGATAAAATTAGTTAGAGCTTGTTCAAATTGAGCTTTGAACAAAGGCCACAAACCCACTCCGTTTTCTAATTGCATCAGTTCTTCATACTCTTCAAGGTCAGGAAAGCCTTTTCCGGCTTGAAGATAAAACTCGTCTGAAGCGTAAACTAGTCTGCTTCCATAAATCGAAAGAAACTTGTCCTGAGCATGATGGACAATCCGTATCACATCAGCAGCTTCAGACGGATAAAATTTTCTCAAACGAGGTAATCTAAGCCGGTGACTAGTTAAACCAAGCGGTACAATCGCTACAGTTTTAAGATTTGGCCAGAGTTCACCCAGATCGGTAATCGTTTTTTCTAAGATCTTCCCATCATTTATACCTGGACAAAGCACGGCTTGGGCATGAAGTTGACAACCCCATGATGATAGCTTTTTCAGTTGCGCTAAGATGTTTCCTCCCTGTTCTGTCCCGAGCATTAGTTTTCTAACCTCTGAATCTGTAGCATGCACAGAAATATAAAGAGGACTTAGTCTGAGACGGTGAATCCTTTCCCAGTCGTCTTCTACAAAATTAGTTAAAGTAACATAACTCCCTTGGAGAAAAGAAAGGCGGTAATCATCATCTTTTATGTATAAAGAGCTTCTCTGACCTGGCGGCATCTGGTCAATAAAACAAAAAAGGCAATGGTTTTTACAAGATTTAATGCCATCAAAAATAGCCGAAGTAAAAGTTAATCCCAACCCTTGCTCCTCACTTTTTTCTAACTCGATCTCCCAGTGCTGACCATCGTTTTTCTCTACTTCTAAAAAAAGCTTCTCCCCACACTCTGCTAATTGATAATCAATAAGATCAGTCAATTCTATTCTATTAATCCTAATAATCCGGTCACCCGGATTAAGTCCAAGCTCTGCAGCTAAACTATCTGGAGCTACTTTTAAAATTTCAGCAGCAGTATTTTGCCTCAAAGTTAATCCTCTCCCAAGTTAAACGTATAAAAACTTTTTTGTTTCTTTTATTAAATTTTGATCAACTTCAAACTTAATGATTTAGACCTAAACTAACTTGAGGGAATTGCATAATTACCTTAAGCTCGTATTTGAGAAAATACAATATAGAGGCTAGACAATCCCTAGTTGGGTTATCAATATATTACTGGTCAAATTGTAAATAATTAAATTATGCAGTTCCTTAATTTAAGAAATAAAAAACGGAAAGAATAAAGTTAAAGGGAGTGTTAATTTTGACCTGGTTAAGGATGATCACTAGATTTATCGCTGTTTCTTTAGTAATTTTATTCATTGGTTATCTACTACCCGGTTTTTCGATAATTCCTTTTTCGACAGCGGTGTTAGGAGGGTTTTTCATTGCTGGGCTTGGTTATCTAATAGAAACAGTAGCTTTAAAAAAAGAAGCTTTACCGTATACCCATGGAGTGGTTGGTTTTACCGCTACTACGCTCGGGTTAATAGTTTTTAAAGTATTACTGCTTACTATTAATATTTCCTGGTTAGGTCTGATCTTAACTTCCTTGATTATCGGACTAGTCGATCTCATTATCCCCTCATCGCTTAAATAATGAAAGAGATAATCCTTTTACCTTTCTCCTGTATGCCCAAATCCGCCAGCGCCTCTTATGGTTTCGCCCAAATGTTCACCAGTAACCCATTCTACCTGTAACACTGGAGCAATCACCAACTGGGCGATCCGATCCCCTCTTTTCACTTGATACCTATCTATTCCATGATTAATTAAAATTACCTTAATTTCACCGCGATAATCCCGATCAATCGTTCCCGGAGTATTTAATACTGTCACTCCATATTTAGCAGCCAATCCACTTCTTGGTCTAACTTGAGCTTCAAACCCTTCTGGAAGGGAGATTGTTAGACCAGTAGGGATCAATAGAAAAGCACCGGATTGAATAAAAATTGCTTCTTCCACCGCGGCTAAAAGGTCTACCCCCGAAGACCCTGGCGTCATATAGCGCGGTAATGGTAAATCCTCAGCATGAGAAAGCTTTTTAACCATTACTTGAATATTTCTCATCTTTATCCTTCCCATCCTTTTAAATATGAGTGTTCTTCATCTCCAAACGGCCCAATGGCAGTTAATGTCATCAATTCTTTGTGGAAGAGCATTGCTGCGACTCTCCTTAGATTATCCGCTGTAACATTATCTACCTTTTCCAGTACTTCCTCTGGACTAATAAACTTTCTATAAAATAATTCAGACTTTGCTAATCTACTCATCCGATTGGTAGTGTTCTCCAAACTAAGCCAGAGGTTCCCTTTAATCTGCTCTTTGGCTCGGTTTAATTCCTCAGTAGAAATCCGGTTTTCTTTTAAATTATTTAGTTCTTTTTGAATTAGAGCAAGAACCTGGGAAAAATGTTTAAGGCTAGTGCCCGCATATATTGAGAATAAACCAGTATCGCGAAAAGCCGCATAATAGGTACCGGTAGAATAAACAAGACCTCTCTCCTCTCTAAGTTCTTGAAATAAGCGAGAAGAGGAACTTCCACCTAGAATACTATTGAGAACCAGCAAAGTATATCGATCCTCATGTTGTCTAGGGAAGCCCGGAACACCGACACAAAGGTGAACCTGTTCGGTATTTTTCGCGCGTAAACAACTTTTCCCCTGTATTTTAAAAGATGGACTACTTTCAGGAATGAATTTACCAGTTAGTTTTCTCCAAAAATAGTTACTTTCCTCTAATATTCCATCAAAATCGACATTTCCAGCCATCGCTAAGCAGGAATTATCCGGAGTATAAAAACGTTTTTTATATTGTACAAGGTTATCACGGTTAAGATTACAAATACTTTCTGGTGTTCCAAGGATGGGATGACCCAAAGGATGTTGATTAAGGATCGTCTGGGTTAAAAGATCAAAAACTAATTCATCGGGTGAATCCTCATACATTTTGATCTCCTCTACAACGACATTTTTCTCCTTTTCCAGCTCCTCTAAAGGAAATAAAGAGTTAATTACTAAATCTGCTAACAACTCAAGCCCTAACCGGAAGTGTTTGTCAAGGATTTTAACGTAAAAACAAGTATATTCTTTGGTGGTGAAGGCGTTTAAATGACCTCCCACCGCATCGATACTTTCAGCAATTTCTCGGGCAGAGCGATTTTTTGTTCCTTTAAAGACCATATGTTCTATTAAGTGAGAGATCCCTTGTTCGCGAGAGGTTTCATTTCGCGAACCACAAGCCACCCAGAAACCAATGGAAACCGAACGCACATATGGTATGTGTTCACAGACTACTGGTAGACCATTAACTAGAGTTGCGCGATTATACATTATCAAAAAACACCTCATTGCTTTTTAGTTACAGATTTATAATATCTTGAAAAAACTTTTCTCTGTTACTAGCTTATGGTTTTTCAGAACTAATTCTAATTCGTGATCACAAATTAAAATCCTTTTCCATTTCTTAATTTCCGAAGTAAATCCTTCCCTAAAGTCCCCTCTTCGATTCTTTTGTAATCATATACTAATCTGGTGATATCTACAAAAAGGTTTCCTAGTGATGACAGCGAATCATTAAAAGTAACTTAAATTATGTTAACATGAGGGATATTAAAATGGAGCAAAGTGTTGTTACTACAATCCTAGCGCTACTCGTTTACCTTTCTACTTCCCTTTTTGGAGGAGGAGGTAAACCTGTAAACCCTCAATTTCCGCCAGAAAAAGGAATTGAAAGTCCTCAAAATGAAGCTGCTGTCCCGTCAACCGCAGTTATCTTTACAGAGCTAGTCAGTATGCGTTCGGAACCAGCAACTAAATCACCGGTAACACATCAATTAACTAAAGGAACAGCCATCACTATTAACGAAGAAAAAGACGGGTGGTATCAAGTCACCGATCAAACCGGAAATTCTGGCTGGATTGTCAAATGGGCAGTTAAACCAACTTATTTTACTAATCCATCACTAACTAACAAGAAGGAGATACTAGGCTACTACGCAGAAAGTTATAGCGGCGACCCTAGGGCTTTACAGTCTTTCGCTAAAAATACGAACAAAATTACTACTGTAGCCCCTTTTCTTTATCGAGTAGATAAATATGGAAACATTTCAGGTCAAAGTAAATCTCAGCTGATACAGACTGCGAGTAACAAAGGAATCAAAGTTCTAGCCGTAATTACTAACATCAGTTCCTCTAGCTTTAGCAAAGAGACTGTGAGTTCCCTACTAAGAAGTAAAACTGCTAGAAGTAGAGCCATTAGCGGAATTCTTCGCTTATTAAGGGAAAAAGGTTACTCTGGTGTTAACATCGATTTTGAAGGTATTCCTGCTGCCGACCGTCCATATCTTACCGCTTTTTTTAGAGAACTAGCCCCTACCTTACATGCTAATAATTATCTGGTTACAGCGGCTCTTCCAGCTAAAACGTCAAAAGAAGAATGGTCCATATGGTCTGGGGCTTATGATTATCAGGGCATAGCGCCTTATCTTGACTGGGCTGTCATCATGACCTATGATCAGCACTATGCCAACGGACCAGCTGGTCCAGTAGCTTCTCAAGCTTGGGTTGATAGTGTCTTACGTTATGCTCTCCGTTATTTTTCCCCACAAAAATTAATTATGGGGGTTGCCGCTTATGGATATGTATGGAACGATCGATCTGGTAAAGCCTTAAACTATTCAGCAATTCAGTCTTTGATTAACCAATACAAGATTGTTCCAAAGTGGCATGAAGATTATAAAACTCCTTACTTTACCTATACGAAGTCAGGAGTAAAACACGAAGTTTGGTACGAGAATCGCCATAGCACTGCTGCCAAGCTAGAAATAGTAAACAAGTATAACCTACGGGGCGTAGCCATCTGGCGCTTAGGATATGAAGACCCAGGAATTTGGAATGTTCTGTAAAGCTCCATACCCAGAATTGATTATAGCATATTAACACAGAAAAGGAGAGCTAATCCCGATTTTCAAGGAAGCTCTCCTCTTCTATTTTCATCCTTTAAAGGCGCCCCAGCCAAGCTAGGGTAGATTATAAAGATTTATTTAAAAACTTTATTTGCCCCTTTTAACAACCCTAATATCGCCAAAGTTCCAACCAGGACTGTTAAATAAGGAAGTAAATCTTGGAGATTAGTCCCCTGCTTATCGAAGAGATTTAAGATTTGCCCAACCCCTGGCACACGATAGCGATCAATAATAGGGAATGAACCTAAAATAACGCCAATACTTAAAAACCATACTTTATTTTTATCCATAAATAAAAGAATAAGAATAAAAGTAATCGCTAAGGTACAAAGATAAACCTCCATCCACCCGAGATTCATATATATTTTTTGATTGTTAATCGTGATGGTTTCGGTAGCTTCTTTGATAAAAGGGTCGAGTAATGAAAAGACTGAAATAATGGAAAAAGCAGTAAATAATAGATTGCTTAAATCTGAACGTAATTGCGCCCCTTTCATGATAAACCCTCCTTTTTCTAGTATTATTTTAATATTAATTCGCCAGATCCTGAATTATACCTTCTTTATCCATTAACCAAAGAATTTAATACTTACTTCTTTTAGCTTTATTTTTCTTTCTAATCTTCGGTTTCTATTTATCCTAACAAAGCTTTTTGCGTTGTATCCTTTTTAAAAGGTCCCAATAGAATATATAGTGTTTGACTGGTATTAAGTGATCAATATATTGTATCGGGATAATTAAATCAAAAGACAACGCAACAAAAACCCTAACAGGTATTATGACAACGCAACAAAAACCCTAACAGGTATTATAGGGAACATAATTTGGTCAATTGAAGAGGTAACTTCC
>DHOO01000098.1:10718-10929 GCA_002409975.1 Firmicutes bacterium UBA5388 | reverse complement strand
AGTAAAAAGAGGTTCAGCCACCCCTGCTGCTTTTAGCAGCGCTACAAGGTATGGAGAAATCTCATCTTTAGCTAACCCCTTAAACCCATAATGAATCGCGATGCGTTGTTTTAACGGCTGGTGAATCTGGAGCGATAACTGGTTTAGCAAAAGAGGTTGTCCAATTAGCAAGACACAGGCATAATTTTGTGAATCCATCTGAAAGTTAAAA
>DHOO01000098.1:6736-10520 GCA_002409975.1 Firmicutes bacterium UBA5388 | reverse complement strand
AAAAGCAAACGCAAATCATGAAAGATCGCATGTTGAATAAACTGCGCCTCGTCAATAACGATAAAAGTAGTCAAATTTTTCTGCATGGCCTCCTTTGCGACCTGTTCCTGGATTTGATGTCGATGGCAATGGGAGGTTAAGGAGGTTTTATCTTTACAAGATGCGGTGCTAATCAGTATTTTTGAGCTTAAATTTATTGGCGATCACACCATTACACCGGAGCTTGTGATCACCAATTTTGGGGAGGGGAAAGATAATGGACGGCAACAGAGCCCGCTTAAATGGGAGTTTATTATCCGCCTTACGGTCGTTTTTTAAGGAGTGGCTACCGCCCGCACACTTGAAGTGATGAAAATTAAAGCTAGGTGAGTCACAAGCCCCCAAAGGCCACCGTAGCTGGTCGTTCGGAGCGGAGTCACTAAGCTTAATTGTTAAAAGTGTTTTCCTTGGTATAGATTGAATGCGAAATGTTGAGAATCGACAGACTAGTATTTTCTATGTGCGCGACGATTAGATAGGGCATAGGGCATTAAAAACCATTTTGCAGGGAAAAACAGAAATGAGTGGAAATTATATAAGTGAATATGTAAAGTTGTTAATGTTATCTTCGTGTTTTCTTTAATCCGGTTGAACTTTATATCTTCAAGTATGTTTTGGGGGTGCATAAGAGATGGGTAGAGTTATTAAATCGCTACTAGATGGCTTGCCAAGCGGGGCTCGGTTTTATCGTTGTGCATTTCAAATTAACCCATATGATTATATCCAACGATATAACAAAACGGTGGAGTTTAGAGATGAGCAATCTTATAACAATGCTATTGTTAACGCCTGTCTTGAAAGCGGTATTGAAATAATCGCCGTTACTGATCATTATAGAGTAAAATCGGGCTATTCCCTCGTAAAAAAAGCTCGTGAGGCTGGCATTTTCGTGTTCCACGGCTTTGAAGCAGTTACTAAAGATGGAGTTCATTTACTTTGCCTTTTCGACCCATCAACTGAGATTCAATCCCTTGAGAGAATTTTGGGGGATTGTGGAATTCATACTGATCATGAAGCTTCTCCCAACGGTAAATATGATGTGATTGAGCATCTTGAAGAAGCACAGGAACGTCATGGAGCCGTTTGCATTGCTGCCCATGTCGCTAGCGACGGAGGATTATTAAGAGTATTGTCCGGTCAAGCTAGAGTTAACGCTTGGATGGCACCACATTTATTAGCTTGTTCCTTACCTGGTCCGATATCGGATGCTCCGGCTGGAATTAGGCCGATTCTTGAGAATAAGAATACTGATTATAAGAGAACTAGACCAGTAGCTGTTATTAATGCCCAGGATGTTTCGGGCCCGGAGGATCTGGCAAAGTCGGGAGCGTCATGCTTCATAAAAATGTCCCAAGTATCAATCGAAGGTTTACGGCAAGCCTTTTTAGATCCCGAATCAAGAATCCGTCTAATTAGCGATCCCGTGCCCGAAGAACACACGGAGTTGCTGGGGATGGCTTGGCAAGGAGGTTTTCTCGACGAGGGCGCGATCCGATTCAATGAGAACCTTAACGTACTGATCGGCGGGAGGGGAACGGGAAAATCCACCGTGGTTGAAAGTCTTCGCTATGTCCTTGGACTCGAACCGCTTGGTGATGAAGCGCGTAAGACGCATGAGGGGATTATTCGGCATGTTTTGGGGAGTGGAACCAAAATCTCACTGCTGGTGCGTTCACAACATCCAACTAAGCATGATTACTTGATTGAACGAACCATACCTAATCCACCGATAGTCCGGGACGAAAATGGGAATATTATAAATCTTACTCCGGAAGATATTATTGGGTCGATGGAAATCTATGGCCAACATGAAATCGCGGAATTGGCCAGAAGCAAGGAAAAGCGTACACGATTACTAGATCGGTTTGTTGAAGTTGATTTTACTCTTGATGAGCAAAAAAAGAATCTCAAACGGCAACTTGAACGAACTAGGATTCAGATAGTTGAGACATATAAAGAAATTCGGCAAGTCGAGGAAAAGCTCGCCACATTGCCTGGCTTAGAGGAGACTTTGCGGCGTTTTCAAGAAGCCGGTTTAGAAGAAAAACTAAAAGAGCAGAGCCTCCTCGTGCGGGAAGAGCGGATTATTAAGACTGCGGATGAACGTCTTAACCCAATTCGGGAACTTTTTGAACAACTGCAGAAACAAACTGTTATTGATAGGGCTTTTCTCTCTCCTAAAGCGCTGGAGGATCTTCCGGGCAAAGAGATTTTGGATAAGGCTAATGTTATACTAGAACAATTGGAGCTCAATCTAGGTGAACTTATTAATAAGATGGAGAAGGTTATATTATCCGCGCAATCCGGCTTACAAGAAATCCGGGGTCAATGGACCGAACGAAAAGAAGTGGTGTTGGCCTCCTACGAACAGATTTTGCGGGAATTACAAAAAACTAAAGTTGATGGTGAGGAATTTATCCGATTGCGAAGGCAGATCGAAGATTTACAGCCGTTAAAAGAAAGACAGGAAGCTTTAAAGCATAATCTGACAGAAGTGGAAAATGAGCGTAGAAGGTTTCTCCTTGAGTGGGAGGAGGTAAAAGCTGAAGAGATCCGCTGTTTGACCCGTGCGGCTAAAAAGGTTAATAAAAAACTGAGAGATCTTGTTTCGGTTGAGATTGTAGCTACCGGAGCTCGAGAACCCCTAATTGAATTGTTACGGGAGGGGGTTGGCGGGCGCCTTTCGGAGACAATTAATATTATCCAACGACATACAGACCTTTCCCTTCTGGAATTCGTCGCCGCATACCGGGAAGGTGGGGAAGCATTGTCTCGTAAGTTTGGAATACCAACAACACAAGCGGAGAGGATTATACAAGCAGGCGAGGAACTTTTATTCCAGATTGAAGAGTTGGAACTACCGCCCACTACAACCATAAAACTTAATATCGCAGCCGAAGAAGGAGATCATCATTGGCAAACCCTTGAGGAATTATCTACCGGACAGAAAGCCACGGCTATACTCTTACTTTTATTACTCGAGTCACAAGCTCCTTTAGTAGTTGATCAACCGGAGGATGATTTAGATAACCGCTTTATCATGGATAGCATCGTACCGAAAATGCGTGAGGAAAAGCGTCGGCGCCAGTTTGTTTTTGCGACACATAATGCCAATATTCCTGTTATCGGCGATGCTGAAATGATCGTCGGCCTTTTTGCTACTGGCGAGCCTGACCAAGGCAAATCAAGAATATCTCCGGAGTATATGGGTTCTATTGATACCAAGGCAGTTCGGGAAATGGTAGAAGATGTGCTAGAAGGTGGCAAGGATGCTTTTGAGACTAGAAGAATGAAATATGGATTTTAATTTGGGCGGGATGAAAGATGACGAAAACTGAGCTTTTAGAGTTGTTGAGAAACGGGGAGAACTCCGGGATGGAGTTCAAACGTGATGATGTTGAGAATCATGTCTTAGCTAAAGAAATCGTCGCCTTTTTGAATTTTCAAGGCGGCATCGTACTTCTTGGGGTAGATGATGATGGTTCCGTAAGGGGAACAACCAGAAAAAACCTGGAGGAATGGGTTGTTGAGTTGTGTAGGCGAAAGATTGAGCCGGCAATTATCCCTTATATGAGCTGTTTGAAAAATGTCGAGCCGGGTAAAGATGTCTTAATTATCCGTATTCCCGCGGGGCCTAACAAACCTTATGCGAGGGTACATAATGATCGCCGCAACTATTTTATTAGGGTCGGGAGTACAAGCCGGGAAGCGACCCAAGAAGAATTACAACGGATGTTTCAAGCTT
>DHOO01000098.1:5579-6516 GCA_002409975.1 Firmicutes bacterium UBA5388 | reverse complement strand
CTCAAGAATTATTTTTCCAAAGTGCTAGAAATCGAGCATCCCAAAGATAATGATTCTAATGAATGGGAAAGACTGCTTTTGAATTTGGAGTTATTGTCCGATGTCGATGGTGTTATGGCAGTTACAGTTGATGGATTGCTACTATTTGGGAAAAACCCGGCACATTTTCTACCGCAGTCTGGTATTCGCGCCATAGCATATGATAGTACGGAGCCCAGTTATGCTGCGCGCGAGGATCTGGAAATAAAAGGTGCGTTAACTCCGCTCTATGCAGGGGATGGTGGAATCATCGAATCTGGTTTGGTGGAGCAAGCGCTTGAGTTTATTCGAAGAAACACAAGGGTTCAGTCACATTTGGACCGTGGCAGACGGGTAGACCGGCTAGATTACCCGGAGCAAGTGTTACGTGAAACGATTGTTAATGCGCTTGTCCACCGCGATTACAGTATTGCCGGTACGGACATCATTTTGGAGATATTTGTTGATCGATTGGAGGTTACGAGTCCAGGCCGTTTGCCTAATACCGCTACGGTGGAAGCATTGAAAATCGGATTTCGGTATGCCAGGAATCAGACGATTGTCAATGTCATGCGTGATTATCATTACGTTGATTTTCGAGGCATGGGCATCCGTTATAAGATTATCCCGGGGATGCTAGCCCATAACGGTACCGAACCAGATTTTATCGAAACCGATCATAGTTTTACCGTAAGGCTATGGAAGGAAAAGAAACAGTAGTTTCAATTGCTTTTGCGCAGAATATTTTATATAATATATTTTAAATATTGCAGGAGGGTAGGACGGTAGGAACCTGCAAATAATTATAAAAAAGCAGGAGGATAAGCATGACAGTAGTACGGTTTTATAACGGTGAGCAGATGGGTCTATGTTACAATTCCGGACATGATGATAAGATAGTAATATCTGAAAGGAAGAT
>DHOO01000098.1:0-5443 GCA_002409975.1 Firmicutes bacterium UBA5388 | reverse complement strand
GGACATGATGATAAGATAGTAATATCAGAAAGGAAGATAAGGCTCAGCGGTTTTTAGGTTGTTATTTCCGCCGCCATTTCCACAACTTTTCCCCCGCAGCAGCCGGCGAGGGTCAGGGCTAAAAGGAGAATAGCCGTCAAACCGTAAAGAAAAGTTTTTCAATTCGCAAAAGGCCTCTTTTTTTGATTACATTGAGTCACCCTAAGTCAAGCGGACCTCAAAAGTCTCCTCTAGCTACTTCCGCGTCCTTTTCCCTCAATTATGGACCAGCTTTACGGCCAAATTCTCCTGATACACCTTGATTCCTTCTAGATAGCCTATATAGCCGTTCCCATCCGTATTCCACTCAGGTCTTAGAGCTGCCTTGGCGCCCTGCACGCGAAAATGATACCGGACATAGGCGTAATTACCCGTCAGGACCACTTTGTACTGTTTACTCTGATCGTACTGGGTTAAATCATAAGTAGTGGCGACTTCGATTCCTTTGGCGGTAGTCACTGTTTTGGAGGATTCCTTGGATATTGAAGCGTTAAAGCCGCCCACCATATCATACCCCAGGGAAAGGCCTATACTCACAGTGATGGAATCCGTGACCGCTGTCTCGTTGATGCTGCTGAGAGTCACACTAAGCGTGCAATTAGGCTGATACCAATTGGTGTATTCAAAAAAAAGCACGTCGTTAACCGTCGTAAATTCACACGGGGATACTAGAAGATGACCACCATAGGTATTAGCCCACAATAGATAAGATACTGCATTCAGCGCACTCTCAGGCCAGTTGTTTGCATCGCTAATCCCCGTTATATCCGCCAGATAATTTAGAAAGGTATTATACTCGGTCTCGTTATTGGGTGCTTGAAACGTCAGGTTGCTCCCCCAGTACTCAGTAGTGTCCACACTCTGGCTTGGATAAGGATCGGCGGTTTTTAGGCCGTTATTTCCACCGCTTTTTCCCCCGCTGCTGCAGCCGGAGAGGGCGATAGCCAATAACAACCCAACCATTAAACTATAAAACCAAAACTTTCTCATTGATAAACCTCCTTTAATTATACGTATTTAGATATTCTGGATGGCCGGTTCGCCCGGCTAAAAAGATTAACTCGCTATTCAAAAAACACCTCATTCCGTTTTATTTCGCGCCAAAATCAACTGGATTATGATTCCGGATTATCCCATTAACACGACCTCCATCAGCTCGTTCACAGTCAGCCGTAGCCGTCCGTCGCCCCAAATGACATAATCGCCGTCGGTTTTGACGTTTTTAAACAGCGTTTCGTCCGCGAGCTCCGCGTATTTCATGGTGTGCAGTTTCACTGAGAGATCGACGGTCACGCTACTGCCGCTCTCCATCTCCATAAACAGCCGGTAATCCTTCATGGGAACGACGGTCTTGATGTAGCGCATATCTATCTCCTTTCATGACGGACATATAAAAACCCATCTTACCAACATTGTAAGATGGGTTTTTTGATTGTGCATCGTCTGAATGGACGATCTTTTGGAAAAAGGGGACCGTTCATCGCGGTTCTCCTTTGCTATTTCAGTTTTTCGGCAAGCCGCGCCCGCCGGTCGATGTCAAGCTTTTGAAATACCGTGCGCAGATGGGTGCGGACGGTGCTTTCCGTTACGACCAGCCTTGCGGCGATTTCGCCGTTGCGTAAGCCTTCGGCCGCCAGCCTTGCCACCTCGTATTCGCGTGCGGTAAGGTTGGAAGGCAATTCGTCCCGGAATATGGCGTTGCGTAAAACTTCCCAGCCTGTCCCGAACCGTTTCTTGCTTTCTATAAATTTGTTGAAAAGCTGAGGGTATTTTTCCTGTATGATTTGATCCGCCAGTCCGTCAAGCATCTGAGAATAGCCGGAGAATAGATATGTCAGCCTGTCGGGCAGGGCCGTTTCGATGGAATGCTCGATCGAAGCCGCCGCCTTTACCCTGTCGCCCATCCCCAGGTAGCATACTGCCATGATGATGTCAACCAGTAACTGGGAGAAAGGCTCTTTCACCAAACCCTCCGCAATAATTGCCTGTACCTCTCCCAGAAGCTGCGCATATTCCCCTTGCTGCATAAGATGATAGTTCAAATGCACAAAAATGGCGCTGTTGATCATGAAGGGTAAAATACGGTACTCCGTAAAGTCCCCGTTTTTCAGCCATTCGGCGATATTTGCCCGCTTCCCCAACTCAAAAAAGAGATTACCCCTTGTAATATCCGCCAAAGCC
The DNA here is from genome assembly GCA_002409975.1 of Firmicutes bacterium UBA5388. Classification (GTDB taxonomy): domain Bacteria; phylum Bacillota; class UBA4882; order UBA10575; family UBA10575; genus UBA5388. The sequence continues at coordinate 3,223 of DHOO01000098.1, read as the reverse complement.
CGTGTTACAAAATTGTTCTGCCAGGCAAAGGAGGCGGCGCGTTCCATGGTGCTGACGGCGTTCTGCCAACCGGCGGCGTCGGCCTTGTGCAGCGCGATTTCCGCCAGTAGATGCGCCGCGCCGAGCAATACGACGCCTTGCTGATTGCTTTCGGCCAGATATGCCGCCTTGTAGGCAAGTATCTCGCCGTCACCTATATCACCCCTGTAAAAGGCAAGTTCGGCTCGGAAGAGTACGTCGCCGCCGCTGCCGTGCCCGTTGGTAAGTTTTGTATAGACCGCAAGATATTTTTCCAGAGCATCGGCCTCGCGTTCGGCGGCGCCGGGCGTCAAATGGAAAACATGAAGCGGAAAGAAATCGCCGAAGCACCACGGCGCGGTCGGAAGGATTACCCGAGAGCATTCGCCGCCGAACAACCTTTCCGCCTGCTTCAAAACAGCGGTCATTGCAGCTAGCTCAGGAAAAGACCGGTACGAATGGAGAAGTGTCAACTCACCGCGCAGCTGCGCATTTTCGTCCCCGCTGCTTGCTTCCAGTATGGCGCGCAGCTCATCCAGCAGTCCGTTGAATTCTTCGTTTTTTCCCGTTAACAGTAGCGTCCAGGCAATCCGAAGCATGGAGAGGATATGCTTCCTTTTTAGATCGGCAGGGCTGTTTTGCGCGATCCTGAGCGCCAGCTCCGGAAAGCGCCTGCCGACGATGTCTTCCAGAATGATATTGGAGAAGTCGAGGGACAGCATCCGCTCATAGTCCTCTGCCTGTGCGTAGAAACCGAAGGCCTCCGCAGTTTTTTGCTCGTCGCGGCAATAATCCCCCGCGTGTAGGAGACAATCGCGCTGGAATGAAACTCCCTGCTCACTCCGCTTCCGGATTAGTAGTTTGGACAAAATACTATGCAGCTCATATCGGCAATTAGTCCTTTCATATCGGATAAACGGGCTTTGCAGAACTTCCAGAGCATATTCGGGCAGCGAGTCGCAGCAGGCAAGGGCGCACGCCTGACGCACTGTGAAGGATTCAAAAGGCGACAGGCGCAGAAGAAAGATCTGTTGTTCTTTTGACAGCGTATCCCAGATCAGATGCTCCATAAGCGACAGAATGGCCGTGTCGGTAAAGACCCCTGTGTCCCGGAAGGCGCATAACTGCAAATAGACCGCGATAATCCAGCCTTCGGTATAGCGTTCGACGGTCCTTGCATCCTCAAAAGCGATCGTTACGCCCGCCAGGGTGAAATAACGGAGGATGTCTCCGGCGTCCAGCCGCAGGTCTGATGCTGCGATCTGTAAAAAGCCGTGGCCCGCAATGGCGGTATGTATATCCCGCCTTAGCATCTGGGTGATGATGATGATATGCAGGCCATCACCGCCATGCTCAATGAGGGCGGTGAAAAAGGAAGGCGTCAAACCGTTCTTTAGGAACTGGAAATTGTCGATCACAAGATAGGCTTCATACCCGCACTCGATCGACCGCAGCGCGTCGTAGGCCTCACCTGCGGTAGCGGCGTTGGGCAGTCCGATTTTCAACAGACGCCCTCCCGCGCGGCCGTCAATTTTTTCGATTTCGCGGTAGAGGCGCAGAAAACCGGCGGTCGGCGCTTCGTCTGCTGCGGTAAACCAGTAAACGTGCGTGTTTTGCGGAAGCCTGGCTTCGAGAAAGTCCCGGATCGCCGTTGTCTTTCCATACCCGGAAGGGGCTTCGATAATTGCGGTCCGAGCGAAACGAAGCTGATCCAATTTATTTTTTAGCCGGTCGGAGTAATAGTGCGGCTCGGTTCGGGCCTTATTGTTTGTTTCCACCTTTTTCGACATTCGATGATAAAAAAGCACCTGCCCGTTTTGGGTTACTATTCTCTTGTTTTTAACTGGAATATATCCTTTTCTTTCGTATAAGCCGTAAGCCGGTAAAGAAGAGTCAAGTTCAACCAAGGTGTAGCCATCTTCCGCCGCCCTTTGTTCAAGACGACTCAGTAATAAACTGCCGTATCCTTTACTCTGAAATTCGGGTAAAACAAACATTCTTTTAATTTCATTTCCCGAAATGGATCCTGTGCCGATAAACCGGCCGTCCTCTTTAACCAACAGGATATATTCTTCACTTATTGCTTTTTTGATATGATCGATGGAGTGACGGTCCAAGAAAAACCGCACCACATCCGTTGGATAATACTTTGGATATATTGCGTTAATCGTCGTATGAACAATCTCTTGGATTGTAAAAATATCTTGACTACCGGCTTGAATGATATTCATCGCGGATTCCTCTTTTCCATCGAATCGGTATGATGCTGATTGATATCGCCTGTCTATCCCGTCGCTCATCACCCCGGCGTTTTGAAAGTGATAATGCCCCGCGCCGGTTGCGCCGGAACCGGTCGCCGCCCAATCACAGACCGCCTTCCATACTTAATACATCACTTCGGTCTCCGTGCTTCAGAAAACATTGGCGACGTTGACCGAGCCTGGCAAATTCGGTCTTCTAATATGGTATGATCTTCTAATGTAAAAGAAGACATCTTGGTAAAATCCTTTCAAATTTTGCCAAATAGTAATTCGGCAATTACCTTTAATTCCCTGCATTGGTTTTATTTTATTCCAGGTTGGGTGATCATCCGCTTGAAATAGCCATGTCCTTATGCAATAATATTACTAGCGTTTTGTAGGAGGACACAGCTTCCGTGAATTCCATTAATACAAATCAAGAGGATTGAATAGGGTACCTAATGTCTTTTGTAAATTCCTTCAATCAATTGCCTTTTTATCGTAATTATGCAGATCAGAAGTCCGCTTTGCAGGCGGTGATCTGCTTTTTTGTTTTTAGTATTAATCAGTAATCTCCAAAGCGATCTGCTTTATAGGTTAGAGGAGTATTTTAGGATTGCAATGAAAAATGTGGACGGATAAGAATAAAAAAGTTACGAAGAACAGCTAAAAATACTTTAGAAGATTGGTATGGAAGTAATCGAAAGGATGCCCCGCTCCGTCGGGGGTTTCTTCAGGCAAGGACATAAACTATTGTTGGTTGATTATATAGTACGAAAAGAGTATAATATGGTTAGAATATTACTATGAGGAGTTGATCCCATGCTGATTAAACCGTCCGCAAGCATCAGGCAGAATTATAATGAAATTGCAGCTTTATGCAAATCCTCAGGTGAGCCTGTGTATCTTACGAAAAACGGCGAGGGTGATCTGGTGGTTATGGATATAGAGGCGTTTACCCGTCG
>DHOO01000050.1:7141-15295 GCA_002409975.1 Firmicutes bacterium UBA5388 | reverse complement strand
AGTTATTGCTTGAAAACCAGATTGGAATAATGGTTAAAAATGAAGAAGAACTGAAAAATAAGATATTGCTATTATTACAAGATGAGAATCGTCGCCGGGAGATCAGAGGCAAAGCGGAGGAACTCTTAGCAATAGAAAAAGGGGCTGTGAAGAGGAGTATAAAAATTATCCAAGAATTATTAAAGGAATGAAGTTGTCAGGAGATTATATTATGTTTGTAATTTATAACATATTGATTTCGGCTTTATTCCTGTTATTCTTACCTTTGTCATTACTTTTTGTTTTCATCAAGGCAGAGTTTGCAGTTAAGGAATTTACAGGAAGATTAGGTTTTTATCCTAAACATTTTAATGACTATATTAAGCTTGTAAAAAAGGAAAAGAAAGACTTGGTTTGGATCCATGCTGCTTCCTTGGGAGAAATAAAAATGGCGACAACCATTATGAAGGAGCTGAATGAAAATCAGGTAAATTTGAGTTATATAGTATCAACCAATAGTAGTGCCGGAAGGCAAATGGCGGAACGACTTTTTGGCCCGGAGAAGACTATTTTGATACCTCTCGATTTACCCTGGATTATTAAATCGTTGGTTGGAAGGATTAAACCAAAAGTAACAATTCTTGTTGAATTTGAAGCACGACCAAATTTTATTTATAACCTTTCTAGGATAGGAAGCAAAATAATTTTGCTTAACGGTTCAATGGATAACAAGATTCTCAAAGATTATGTTTATTTCCCAGGACTACTATCATCAATTCTCAGTAAACTGGATTTCCTGGGGATGAAAACAGAGGAAGAAGTAGCAAAAGTAAGAAAGCTGAGGATCGAACCAAGTAAAATTAAAGTAACCGGTAATATGAAGATGGAAAATTCTCTAAAAATTGTAGACGAACAAAGTAGGAATATTTTAAAAGAACGACTTAAAATTCCTTATCATGTTGATGTTATTATAATTGGTAGTACTCATTCTGGAGAGGAAGAATTAATATTTAAAATATATCAAGATATTAAAAGAGAAATTAAGGATGTAGTTTTGATTTTAGCCCCTCGGCATATCGAAAGAACAAACAGGATAAAAATACTAGGGGAAAGTTATCAATTAAAATTAGTTGAACGCACTAAAATTGATGTAGTTGTTAATAGACAGTTAGCTGATGATGAAATAATAATTCTTGACACCATTGGCGAACTGGCTGCTTTATATAGTATTGCCACCGTAGTCTTTGTGGGAGGCAGTCTAGTTGATAAAGGCGGGCATAATTTATTTGAACCTGTTGTTTACGGTAAACCGGTTTTATTTGGACCATATATTCAGGATTTTAAAGAATCAGCCGAGTTATTGCTTGAAAATCAGATTGCAATAATGGTTAAAAATGAAGAGGAACTGAAAACACAAATATTGTTCTTGTTAAAAGATAAAGCTCGTCAACAATTGATATTTGATAAAGCAAGTGAACTATTGAGAAAGGAAAACGGGCTTATTAAAAAGAACATTAAAATCATAGAAGAATATTTGAAAAAACATGGACTAATTTTTTATGAAAAAGGAGGTTACTGTTAAAGTGGAGAGTAAAAAAATATTTTTTCTATCATATAGTAAACATCAGTATAAATTCTTTCGTTTTCTGCGCGATAATTTGAAATCTGGAGCTGCTATTTTGTTGTCTAGTTTTCAATGTTTTATAAGAGGGATATTTATACGACAAGATGAATTATTTTCACAAGAAGATATTGATAAAATTGTGAAGTATTCCTTTTTAAAGTTTAAAGCTAGAAGACAGCAAAACCGTGAAGATTTTTTAAACCGGGCTTATTACCAATATCTTCTATATAAAACGCGGATTTTGTCTCAATATTATTACCGTTGTTTTAGAGACAATAACATTGATTTGGTTGTAGTGTGGAATGGTTTTCATATGGAGGCTGCCAGTTGTGTTAAAGTGGCACATGTCTTAGGAATAAAAACTATCTTTATGGAAAATGGTTATTTTCCACAGACGCTTGTAATGGATGAAAAAGGTGTTAATGCTGTTAATTCTTTAGCCGGAAAAGGGGCGCAGTTTTATCAAAAGGTTCAGGTTGATCAAGAGAAATTGGCCCAGCTGTATGATACTAAATTGCAGCAAGTAAAATTAAGGAAAAGATATTTTGGCAAAGAAGAGATAGAATACCCAAGAAATTTTTTCTTTTTACCCTTCCAAGTTCTTACTGATACTCAAGTGTTGCTTAATTCCCCACATATACGCAATATGTATGAATTAGTCGATATTGTTTATAGCGCTTTAGAAAGATTTAATTGTATTAATAACGAAGATTTTTGGTTAGTGATAAAAGAACACCCTTGTGACTTTGGCCGTGTTGACTATAGTGATTTGAAAAAGAAATATCAAAACAAGAAAGTGGTATTTACGATCACCACACCTTCCAGTAGGCTTATTGAGTTAAGCAAAGCAGTAATTACCATTAATTCTACTGTAGGAATAGAAGCTTTACTAAAAAGAAAAGCGGTCATTACCTTAGGCAAAGATTTTTATAATGTTGAAGGCCTGGTTCACCACTGCAATGACTTATTAAGACTCCATGAATTTATGGCTAAAGCGTTATCAGAGAAGATTAATAATGAGCTTTTGGATAAATTCTTGTACTTTTTGAGGTATGAATATTTAGTGGAGATTGATAGAAAAAATCTTACTAAGGACAATATTAAGCCTGTTTTAGAGAGATTAGAAAAGTTTTGGCATAATAATTAACAGGACATATGCAGTGTCGAAAAAAGAGTTGAAGGGGGATTTCCGTGGATAAAAACGGTGTTGGAACTATGGAAATATTAAATAATAAAGGGAAATATGACCGCATTATTGACTGTTTATTCATCTTCTTATTTTTTATTACTCCTTTAAGCAGGGCAGGCATAAATATTATTACTCCGCTTCTAACGATTGTTTGGGTGGCTAAGAAATTAAAGTTTCGCGACTGCCCTGATGAGAAGTTGAAGTATCCCGAGCTACACAGATGGGTAGCAATTCTGGGTGTCGCCGTTCTCTTGTCCTTTATTAATGCGGTAAATTTTGCGGCAGCGCTCAAAAATTTTGCCGATGAATATATTTTATTTGCTTTAATTTTTATCATAAGCCTGGATGTTATAAAAAACCAAGAGCAACTGAAAAGACTTTTTGGGGCTGCTATTAGCTCTTCGCTTATTGTTGCGGTCTGGGGCCTGTATGAACGTTTCGGGAAAGGATATGCGCGGATTAATAGCACAATTACAGGGGCTAATGAGGCTGGGACTTATTTTGTGAGTATGGCTTTGCTTGGTCTTTCTTTTCTTCTCTTCAGTAATAAGCAAAAAAGCTCCAAATTTATTGCCTCATCCCTCTTTACTTTACTAAACCTTTCGTGTGTATTTTATACCGGTTCCCGAGGAGCGTGGCTAAGCCTTTTTGCTGGTTTTGTTGTACTATTATTTCTAGCAATCAAAAATAATAAACCCGTTAGTTTCAAAAAAGTAATTGTGGTGTTAGTAATTATTATTTTGACGGCTACCTTTGTGGATCTGGGATGGGTTGTTAGCAGGCTTGACAGTATTACTGATTTATCCGATAGTTCTAACCGACAAAGAATAATGATGGCCACAACGGGGCTGCAAATGTTGAAAGACCACCCTTTATTCGGGGTGGGAATTGGTCAATTTCTTCATGTTTATCCTGACTATAAATTGGAAACTGCTAATGTATACACCCATATTCATTGTTTCTATCTTCATCTGGCGGTGGAGATTGGTTTAATCGGATTTTTAGTCTTTCTGATTCTGGTTTTTAAGGTTTTAAAAACAGGTCTACAGGCTTTTTTCCAAGCGGAGCCGGAGCAGTGGTTTTATTATGGAGTCATTGGGGCTTTAGTTGGATTTGGTGTTCATAACTTATTTGAATGGAGTTTTCTTAATCTTCAGGTCGGAGCTTTTACTCTTATATTAGTTGCTATCTGGTTAAACAAAACAAATATAGTGGAAGGTTAGTGAAAAGGTCAAATACAAGTTTAAGGTAATTATGCAATTCCCGCAGTTATATAATCTTTGATTTGGGGGAAGGAAATGTATTTCTTATACAATCTGTTACTTTACTTACTAACACCTTTTTTAACCATTTATTTTACGATTAAAGAGCATTCTAAGGAGAATATTTCCTTTTCTCAGAGACTGGGTTTTTACCCTCAAGATCAGCTTTCCTTAACAAAGAAAGAGCTTAGAATCTGGGTTCATGCGGCGTCGGTTGGGGAAGTAAATGCGATCATCCATTTTATAAAACTATTACGCCAAAATTACCCCAGCGCTTGGATTGGTATCTCGACGATGACCTTGTCCGGACTGGAGATGGCCCAAGTTAATTTGGCAGAGGCGGATGCGCATTTTCTTGCCCCTTTTGATTTATTTTTTGCGGTACGACGGGTGATGAAAAAGATACGCCCCACGCTTTATATCACTGTTGAGACTGAAATCTGGCCCAATCATCTACAAGCCGCTAAAGCTGTTGGCGCTCGTGTTTTGATGATTAACGGGCGGATCTCGGTTCGCACTATTAATACCTATAAGAAACTGCGCCGCTTTTTTCAGAAAGTTCTTTCCTACTATGATCTATTTAGTATGATCAGAGAGGAAGATGCGACAAGAATTCAAGCTTTCGGCGCGGCGCCGGAGAAGGTTTTTGTGAACGGCAATATTAAGTTTGATCGTCTTTCCAGCGATGTCAAAGAGGAATACCGGGAGGAAATGACGAAAGTACTTCACCTCTCCGGAGAAGAAAAAATTTGGGTAGCGGGTAGTACCCAAAAAGGAGAAGAGGAACTTCTCTTACAGGCCTTCAGCAGAGTTAAAGATGAATATCCGGATCTTTATTTAATTATAGCCCCCCGCCTAATCTATCGGGGAGAAGAGCTCGCCGAGCTAGTCAGAAAATATGGCTATACCCCATTACTACGGACTGATATTTCCTCTACGACTGAAGTTACTGCTGATACCGTTATTATTCTCAATACGATCGGAGAACTTTTTATAGTATACTCACTGGCTACTTTAGCTTTTTGTGGGGGAAGTCTCGTGCCGTTGGGGGGACAAAACCCCTTGGAACCTGCTTTTTGGGGGAAAGTTGTTTTATATGGTCCTTCGATGGAAGATTTTCTGGATGCGAAAGAATTATTGGAAGTGGCCGGGTCAGGGATTGAAGTAAAAGATGTTGATCATTTAAGCACAAAAGTAGCCTTTCTTCTTAGGGATGAAGAATTATTGAGGAGAAAGGGCCAGGCGGGAAGAAACTTGCTGCAAAAGCAAGAAGGTTCTTCGGAGCGCAATCTGATGCTTGTCAAGAAATTATTAGAAGTACAGGAATGAAGGGTAACAATAAACATTTACAACTCTTTCAGGAGGGGTCAAAATGGAGATTAAAAAAGAAATAATCATGATGTTATATAACGATTTAAAACCGGAAGTACGGGAAAGAGTTGACACTACTGTTAACCAGATGGTTAAGATTAAAGAAAAAGGTGGAAAAATTGTAGTCGCGACTGGTAGCGGCCCTAATCTCCATGAGGGGGTTACTACTCTGATTGCCGAGTTGATTAATAAAGGAATAATTGACGGGGTAACAACCTCGTCGGCGGTTGTCACCCATGAGCTGGCCGGTTCATTGGAGAAAGTTCATCGGGTAAAGGGGACGAAGATCGGGCTCCCTGAAGACAGACTTCCGATCGATTTTCTTTTTGAAGCCAGCATGATGACGGAAGAAGAGCTCGCAACAGTAGAAACAGAGATGTTTGTTGATCGAGGCCTGATGCAGAAAGTATTAGTGTCAGAAGGTGCTACCATCATTAAAGCGGCCGGTAATTTAGCCTACCCGCTGGGCCTTCGAACTGAGAAATTAGCCCGTCAAATTGAAACCTTGGCGAAGGCCAACGGCCTTCCCTTTGAGACGATCGCCGGAGCAGGCGCTGATCCGCTGACCATGCTGGGCGCGGGATATAGAAATAACGTGCCGGTTCTGGTCAGTATTCCCCAATTAGTCGGTGGTGGCGCGGTCGGCTTGGCGTTGGCTGATTCTATTTCGATTACGGAAAGATCTACAAAAATCGCCCGGATGCTCGGTTCCGCTTCAATGATTATCGAATCGGCGGTGGCGTTAACCCAAGAGATCCATGATGGTCCCTTTGAACGCTATACCGGTCATGGCATATGGGCTGATTGGGAAGGTTACTATACCTATTCTTTGGCGGGAAAAACACTAGTGAGAATCGATCTTGATCACAATTTGGAACTTGCCTGGCAGAAACAGCGCGAATCTAATATTGTTCAAGAGGCTATCGCCAAAGGGTTACCTAAGACTAAATTAACCGGAGTTCCTTTCCGGATGGAAATGTCCGGTTTTTCCCGATTGCCCGGTAGTATCCCAATCATTGCGGATATCGGAACAATTTGGCCGATTTTAGCCTGGCAGGTAAGTCAAAGGCTGGAACTCAAACTCGATTATATTTCCTATCCCCAATCTACTGTTGAAGGGCAGTTAATGCGGGACTGGATCGTTAAAGAAGTAAAATTTGCTGATCGGGAAAAGATGTTTGCCGCATTTCGGAAATAGTAAAAAACAGAGTGTGATACTTGCTTTATTTATTAATGAAGGTATATTTTAATCTCCGGCGATTTGCGGGACACATGCAAAAGTTGTATAATATAAACGATCTGATATGTATTTCCCGCTGCAGGCGGGGGTGACCCCTGGCAAAGCGTTGAACTAAGCTTGAAACATTTTTAGAAACAATTTATGGGCACTGAATAAAAAAATGTTTAATATTTTTGGAGGTGTAATGATGACTGCTGGGATCAGGAAAGAAAGAACCCTTATTATCTTTAAACCCGATGCTTTACAACGTAAACTGATGGGAGAAATTTTAAACCGCTTTGAACGGTTGGGGTTGGATTTATTACTCATGAAGACCGTGTTTTTTACGGAAGATTTATGCCGGGAACATTATAAACACTTGGTGGACAAGAAATTTTTTCCCGAGATTGTTGCCTATATGACTTCAGGTCCAACGGTAGCCGCGATTTTGTCGGGTGAGAACGCAGTGGCGGCTGTTCGACATATTTTGGGCGCGACTAACCCTTTGGAAGCGGCTCCCGGCACGATCCGTGGCGATTACGCCCTTACCAGTGGCGCTAACTTGGTTCATGCCTCCGGTTCGCTGGAAGAAGCAAACGAAGAAATTGTTCGTTTCTTTAAGGAGGAAGAGTTAAGGAAGATTGAGGGGTAGTGGCGTGACAGTTAAAGATGGAGAAAGCGCAATTAGTCCCATTAGGTTATAAGCAAGAATGGCATAATATAATAAATCCAGCCTACGGGCTGGATTATTATATTATGGGGATGAAGAATTTGATCGGTTCCTTGACTCTCGTAAACTCACATTTCTCGCCCTCTACGCAAAGTTTAGTCCCCCAGAAGCCGGATGTCAGTTAAAAACACAATTATATCAGGGAGGCGCCAAAGGTGAACTGATAATCACGGGGCTGAAGGAAAGGAATGGAGCTTCAGCTAGAATTGGACCGGGTGGTCAACTATCGGATTTAGAATTAGAAAATCCTGAAGAGAAACAGACTGGGATTTATGGTTAAGAAGTTCTGATTTAATCGGCAGTGGCAAATTTATATCCTATACCCCATACAGTTTGGATATATTTGGGTTTATCCGGATCATCTTCGATTTTTGCTCTCAAACGTCGAATATAGACCATGATAGTATTGTCATCTACCATAAAATCGTTCCAAACGTTCTGGTATAACTGTTCTTTCGAAAAAACCTGGTCTGAGTGTTCCATAAAAAACTTCATCAGCAGCAATTCTTTTGAGGATAAAAAGATCTGCTCATCATCTTTATAGAAGGTATAGGTCTTTAAGTTAAAAACAAAGGGCCCAGACTGCAGTTTAATAGAACTTTCTTTGGTCTCCAGAAAATCTTGATACCGTTTGATATGAGATTTGACTGCCGCGCATAAAACTGCGGGACTAAAGGGTTTGGTAATATAAGCGTCCGCGCCGATTCCGTAGCCAATAATCTTGTGGTTGTCTGTATCCATGCCGCTAAGGAGAAAAACAGGGGTATCAATCCCTTGCGC
>DHOO01000050.1:6504-6791 GCA_002409975.1 Firmicutes bacterium UBA5388 | reverse complement strand
ACTAATACCTTAAATTTTTCCATTCTCCCCCAGTCCTCCTCTTTCGTTTGAATACTGTATACCCGTAAACACAAATAAATTCTCATTATTTCCTAAAAGGATCAAATTGTGGTCAAACTCTAAAAATTGAATGAGGAACAATTCCTTGATAATATTAGAAAAGCTATAGGTGGTATAGCAGTTTTTTCTTTAAAGTAGTCGCTCACGCTGGCTACCGAGTCGCTCATGCCGACTACATTAAATTAAGATCACGAAGTGATTTGACAGAAGTCGGATGAGTCGACAAG
>DHOO01000050.1:0-6319 GCA_002409975.1 Firmicutes bacterium UBA5388 | reverse complement strand
TCGACAAGCTCCAGAGGCGCTTTAATAGGTAGAGTTCTATCTTAAGATGGTCAATTCCTTGTTAACACCTACTATAAAAATAATCAGATTAGTCTAAAATATTAATTAGTGTATCAAAGAGGTGTTTGTTTTGTCCTTAGTTCGATAATGTTAATAACAAAGTTATTATATTTGGAAACATTTGTGCTAATCCCGTTTTTGCCGGTAATATACTCCAAAAGAATTCTTAATGGAAATTAAGTATTTGTTAAGTATTCTTTAAGATTTAGGCTTTATACTTAAAGACAAGAAAATTAACATTGCTGATTTTTTTTACCAACTATGTCGGTAGCGCGATCGGGGTTAGCCTCACGGGTATTATCAGATAAGAGGAAGACAGTAAATGGACAACATAATGAGCTAAGTGGAGGCGCCTTTGATGACAACTTTATATGCAAAAATTGTAATGATTGTTAAAAGAATTTTTACCGGAAAAATAATTCTTTATGCTATTTTAGCCTTTCTTTTCGTTTTGACGGTGATGGCTTATACCACATATGATAACAATCGTAATGAGATAATCGACCAGCAACATCAGCATCTGCTGACGATCAGCAGATCCACCTGTAGAAGTTTGGAAATTTATGTCGGCGAAAAGGTGGACTGTCTAAAAATACTAGCGTTAAATGACCGCTTTGCGTTTGCGATGAAGAATGAGAATCGTTTGGCGCTACAGAGTTACTTTTGCGCATATCTTGAGGCGCAAAAAGAAGATGTTCGCAGGGTTTACGAAATAAATAAAGCTGGAAAAATCGTCTATCAGCATCCGGAGCCAACGACGCCTTCCTTTTCGAATTCCTATGCTGTTCTTGGTAAGGATATTGAACGGGTGTTGGCAGAAAAGAGCACTTATATCGGTAGAGCAAAAAAGGATGAGGATGGGCAGTACGTTATCAATATTTTTGAACCTGTTTTTTATGACAGAGAGTTTATCGGCGTTATTGTGGGCGCTGTTAGTTTAAATATGATGTATGAAAAGTTAGTTAAACCTGTCAAGGCCGGCAAAGAAGGATACGCGATGGTGAAGGATCGGGATGGCATTATTTTGATGCATCCCGCCGAGGACCAGATCGGAATTGACGTCATTGCAACAAGAAAAGAACGTCACCCTGATTTTGAATTTCATGAACTGGAGTCTCTTATTGAACAGCAGTTTGCTAACGAAGAAGGGACGACCATCTATCATTCCTATTGGTGGACGGATAAAAAGCCGCAAAAAACCAAGAAACTGAATGCTTTTTCTCGGGCCTATATCGGCGAAGAATTCTGGATTGTCGCGATGGCCCTCTCCTATAACGAACTGGAAGGGCCCATCAGGCAACATTTAGTAAAAATAGTGCAGGTTGCTTTTGTAATCATCCTGATCATTTCAGTTGCTATTTTTATCATTCTAAAAATCCAAAAAAACAAAGAGGCGCTTGAAGTTGAAACCAAATATCTTAAAGAACTGAACGCCACTACGGAAGAACTTAGAAAAAAAGATTTACAACTGCAACATTCCCAAAAACTGCAGGCGCTAGGGACCTTGACTGGCGGTATCGCCCATGAGTTTAATAATTTATTAACGCCAATTCTCGGGTATACCGAAATTCTGAAAAAAAGTGTTGCCATAGACAGTAAGGATTATGAGTACATTAATGAGATTTATGACGCTTCCCGGAAAGCAAAGAATATCATTGAGCAAATTCTGGTCTTCAGCCGTTTAGATAGAAATACAACAAAATATGAACCGATCCAAGTTAGTTTGTTAGTTGAGGAAACATTGAATCTCATAAGGCCGACTCTTACTTCCAACATAAAAATTAGCTATGAAGACAGTAGCGATGGCAGCTGTATTATGGCTAATCAAGTACAAATCCATCAGGTGCTGCTCAACCTGTATAATAATGCTTTTCATGCCATGAAGGATGCGGAGGGAGTACTAAAAGTAACGCTTTCCACCGTCAAGCGGAATGAGGCGCCGGAAAATTACACCAGCGCCTCTGAGACAGAAGAGTATGTGCAGATTACAGTTAGCGATAGCGGTTATGGGATGAGCGCGGAAGCAGTAACCAGAATCTTCGAACCGTTTTTTACGACAAAAGGCCTCGGAGAGGGCACGGGGTTAGGATTGTTTGTCGTCCAAGGGATTGTTCGTAATCATAAGGGTTTGATCACAGTTGAGAGCGTTGTTGACAAAGGCAGTACTTTTAAAGTTTATTTTCCCAAAGTCCAGGGTACTCCGAGTGTTGCGGAAGAAGAAAAAATTGAATTTAAAAAGCTAAAAGGCTTAAAACCGGTTTTAATGGTGGATGATAATCCGAAGGTCTTAAAAGTAATGAAAAAAGGGCTGGAAGATTTTGGATTGGAAGTGCTAGCCGAGACAAACAGCGTTGAGGCCCTAAATATTTTTAAGCAGGATCCGTCAAGATTTGAGGTGGTAATTACCGATCAGGCGATGCCTGATCTAAGGGGCGTAGAGTTGGCGGAAAGGTTAAAGAAGCTTAATCCCCGAGTCAAGATTATTTTGGTCACCGGCTATGCGGATGAAAAAGTTGCGGAATACATGAAACGCATGATTATTGATGATTACTTGAATAAACCGGTGATTGGTAAACAGATGGCCAAAGCTGTTTGTGACGTGCTGGAAAAGGATTACTAAAACGGAGAAGTGATCATGTGGGAAGAGAATCTGAGAGAGCAGATAGTGGACCTACAATCGCCGTGCGAGAAAGGGCGTTTAGAAGAATTTCTAAACAAGCAGGATTTAAAGCTGGATCAGGATGTTGAATATTCGATTGCCTTATATAAAGGGGAAAAGATCGTAGCTACGGGCTCCTTTAGCGGGAGAGTGCTGAAAAGCATTGCGGTGGATGACGAACATAAAAACGCCGGATTATCCGCTCGAATTCTTACCGGTTTGCTGCGGGAGGAATACGAAAGAGGGAGAACACATCTTTTCATTTATACCAAACCGGAAAACAGGTCCGTCTTCTCTGAACTGGGGTTTTACACCATTGCCCAAGTGCCATCTAGGGTAATCCTGATGGAGAATAGGCCGGAGGGGATTAAAAATTACCTTGCAGAAATTTCAAAAGAGAAAGCGGAAGGAGGCGGAATATCGGCGGCAGTGGTTGTTAATTGCAATCCTTTTACCCTGGGGCACAAGTATTTAATAGAGTACGCCGCGTCAAGATGTGAAAAACTCCATATCTTTGTTTTGTGGGAAGAACGATCTGTTTTCCCGGCAGAGCTCAGGTATAGTCTGATAAAAGAAGGGGTGGGGCATCTTCCCAATGTTGTTCTGCATAAAGGGGGAAATTACATCATTTCGGCAGCGACTTTCCCGTCCTATTTCATTAAAGAATACCAAGAGCAAGTGGAGACCCATGCCAGACTTGATCTTGAAGTATTTTCAAAATATATCGTTCCCACGCTTGGTATTAGTAAAAGATTCGTGGGGGATGAACCGTACTGTGAAGTGACTGCGGCGTACAATAGGATTATGCAAGAGGTTCTTCCGGCTTGTGGGGTTGGAGTGGAAGTGGTTCCAAGGTTAACCTATGACGGATTGGCTGTCAGCGCCTCCAGAGTGCGCGAGTTAATTCGGATGAACAAAATCGATGAAGTTAAGGGACTGGTTCCGGAAAGCACTTATCGTTTTCTTTTGTCGTCCGAAGCCCAAGAAATAATTAAGCACATTCAATTAAGCTATCAAAGACACTAGCCAGAAAGGGTGGTCAAGATGAAGATTAACGCTGTCGGTGTCGCCGGAACACTTGAATCCAGCGATATCATCGTTCAAATTGAAAAGAACACAGGAAAAGGGATTGAAATTGAACTTAAAAGTACGGTGGAAAATCAGTTCGGGGGGCAGATTCGAAAGGTAATCAAAGAGACCTTGGAAGAAATGGGGATTACGGACGCCTTGGTCCGTGCTAATGATAAAGGAGCGCTGGACTGTACCATTCGCGCCCGAATCTTAACTGCGGTGAACCGGGTAAGTGACGGTAATAGTTATCCTTGGGGGGTGAAATAGATGCGTCGGTTAAGACGGACGATGTTATATGTCCCTGGAAATAATCCGGGAATGATTAGAGATGTGCATATCTACGGCGCCGATGCCATCATGTTTGACCTTGAAGACTCGGTCTCTTTAAATGAAAAAGATGCGGCGCGTTCTCTCGTTTACCATTCGCTGAAAACCTTCGATTATGGCGAGGCAGAAATTCTCGTTAGGGTTAATGGCTTGGACACACCCTTTGGTCGGGAAGATTTTGAAGCTATTGTGCGGGCAAAACCGGACGCCATCCGTTTACCGAAAACAGAAAAGGCGGAAGACGTTAAAGAAGCGGATGAACTGATTTCCCAAATTGAAGCGCAGATTGGTCTGGAACATGGGACCATTAAAATGATGGCGGCTATTGAAAGCGCGCTGGGAGTGATTAACGCCTATCAAATCGCTACCGCCAGTGAACGGCTGATCGGGATTGCCCTGGGGGCCGAGGATTTTGTGACCGATCTGAAGACGTCGCGTTCAGCAGACGGTATAGAGTTATTAGCGGCCAGATCCCAGATTTTACTGGCGGCAAGAGCGGCGGGAATCGACGCGCTGGATACAGTCTTTTCGGATATCAATGACACCGAGGGTTTTGCGAATGAAGTTAAGCTCATTAGAAAAATGGGATTTGACGGAAAATCAATTATTAATCCCCGCCAGATTGAAATTGTTCATCAGATTTATCGACCGAGCGAAAGCGAGATCACAAAATCCCTTCGTATTATCAAGGCTTTTAAGGAAGCGGAGAAAAAAGGGTCGGGGGTCATCAGTTTGGACGGGAAAATGATTGATAAACCGATTGTGGAACGAGCGCGCAGGGTTCTTGAATTAGCTGAGGCGGCTAAAGTAGTTATGGAGTGAGGTGAAGATCATGAAAAATGGAGTCGAAAGAGAAATACCAGAAGAAATATCCGGGCTTGGCGCGTTAAAAGCCTATGAAAAGCAATTCATCAACGGACAGGCGAAAAATACCCAACGTTTAAAAGAACGTCAGTATAACCCGGCTAGAAATAAAATTATTGATTCCATAGAGACCGCGATTAAAGCGACGGGGTTAAAGGACGGAATGACAATTTCGTTCCACCATCATTTTCGTGATGGGGATTACGTTGTTAACATGGTCATGGACGTTATTGCCGGGATGGGGATTAAAGACTTGACGTTGGCGGCCAGTTCACTTAATAAGATTCACGCTCCGTTGATTAATCATATTAAGAATGGCGTAATCCGAAGAATTGAAACCAGCGGTTTGCGGGGAGAACTGGCTCAGGCAGTCTCCAACGGACTCATGAATATTCCTGTCGTCATCAACTCGCACGGCGGAAGAGCCAGAGCTATTGCCGCGGGGGAAATCAACATTGATGTAGCGTTTTTGGGAGTTCCTTCTTGCGATGCCTATGGCAATGCGAATGGATATTCCCGACAAAATAACGCCGCTTCCGCCTGTGGTTCGTTAGGATACGCGAAAGTTGACGCCAGATATGCCAAACAGGTGGTTTTGATTACCGATAATTTGGTGGAATATCCGAATGTTCCTTTCGGTATTCCCGGGTCCCAGGTGGATTACATCATCGTGGTCGATGCGATCGGCGATCCTGCCGGGATAATGTCGGGGGCCACGCGCTATACTAAAAACCCCAAGGACTTGTTGATAGCGCAGCATGCTGCGGATGTGATTGAAGCCTCCGGTTATTTTGAGGATGGTTTTTCCTTGCAAACCGGTTCCGGAGGAGCATCGCTGGCTACCACCAGATTCTTACGGGACAGGATGATTGCCAGAAATATTAAGGCCAGTTTCGCCTTGGGCGGAATTACCGGGCAAATCGTAGAACTGCATGAAGAAGGTTTGATCAAGAGGTTGTTGGATGTCCAAAGTTTCGATTTGAGAGCAGTGGAGTCGCTAAAAAATAATCGGTTCCACCATCAGATTGACGCCGAATATTACGCCAGTTCAGACAATGAAGGCAGCGCCGTCAACCAACTTGATATCGTAGTGCTGAGCGCGCTGGAGATCGATCTGGACTTTAATGTCAATGTTATTACCGGATCCGACGGGGTCATTCGGGGGGCTTCGGGAGGGCATTGTGATACCGCCGCCGGAGCATCGATGGCGATTATTGTCGCCCCTTTGATTCGCGGTCGAATGCCTACTATTCTTGAACGGGTCCATACGGTGGTTACACCCGGACACACCGTGGATGTGCTTGTTACGGATCAAGGCATTGCGGTCAACCCTTTGCG
>DHOO01000095.1 GCA_002409975.1 Firmicutes bacterium UBA5388 | reverse complement strand
TCATTTGCGACCATGTCCATTGCTAGACAATCCTGATGCTTTAAAGGAGATGGTCCATAATTCCTGCGCCTGTTCCACCCAACCGATTGACAAGGAGGATGTCGATGACTTGACGGAAAAATGTAAGGAAATCGCTGAGCGGTGGGGAGAAACGGCGGAGCGGCTCTGGACAAAGTCACAACAAGAAAAATGAGGCCAGTACGGCCTCTTTTTTCATCTGTTTTCCTTTAACAGATCACGGATCACTTCTCCAGCAATTATTAACCCCATAATGGACGGAATGTATGAAATTGTTCCTGGGACGGGTCTATTTAAAGGACAGTGGCATTCTGAATGATTAGAGGTTGGTTTTTTTATAACTGTAACCGGAGGTTCTGTAGAAAAGACCACTTTTACTCCTTGCGAAATTCCTTGGTCGCGTAATCCTTTCCGCACTGCTTTTGCTAAGGGACAGGTATGAGTATTACTAATATCCTCAATTTTAAAGGCTAAAGGGTCAAGTTTATTTGCGGCGCCCATCGCTGAAATAATCGGAACCTCTCTTTCTAAAGCATGCTGAATCAAAGCAATTTTCGAAGATACGGTGTCAATCGCATCTACAATATAGGAGAGATTACCGTGTAAGACCAGAGAAAGATTATCTTCTCTAACAAACTCCCTCCAGGTGACAGTGATACAATCAGGGTTAATGGCTTTTACCCGTTTAGCCATCACATCCACTTTGGAGCGACCGTAATTCTCTTCTAAAGCGTGCAGTTGCCGATTGGTATTAGTAAGTTCTATATCATCATAATCAATTAGGATTAACCACCCAATTCCTGCTCTGGCTAGGGCTTCAACTACGTAAGAACCTACGCCACCGAGGCCAACGATGGCGACGCGGGCTCGATGAAGCGCTGAAAGGCCGCTAGGACCAATTAAGCGCTCGGTGCGGCTAAAACGGGATGGCATTTGCTTTTGCATCATCATCAGCTAGTCCTCCATATGCTACGGTTGATTTACCGGCTTTGATTTACATCATTGGGCATGTATTGACGGCGCCCAGTGTGAACGGCCACCTGAAGGGTTGTCGAGGCGTTTGTTTAATCACTTTGTGATGTGAAAGGTAGCAAGCGGGAACGACTTGATACTTGTCGATCAACATCATCTATTTATAATTTCGACTAATTTATATTCTTTCCTTTTTAGGTTTAAGGAATTCCCTCAAATGGATGCTAAGGCAATTAGGCAAGTGTTAAATTTTAATAAAATGTGTTTACGAGATCTTCCAGTTTTACCGGAGATCTATTGCAGGAGATTAACATGTTTAAAACGAATATAAACGGAATATAGGTTATATCTTTTTTTTGTCTTAATATATTGTTTTATGTTGAATGAATTGCCTAATTCACTTATTTAAGATTTGACCACAGTCTTCACCACGAGCGACCAGCGACGAGCTGCGAGATACATTTTCTGGGTTGGTCAAATACAAGCTTAAGGTAATTATGCAATTCTCTATAGGTGAAAGTTAAAAGAATTAGGAGCGTTTGTTAATGAGGATTTTGCAGGAGAAGAGACGGGCTATACTAATCGGATTAATCCTTCTCATTACTGGGGTACCGGTTTACGCGAACAATCAATTTTATGCTTTTTCCGACTTAAAACCAGGGATGACGGGTGAAGGCTATACTGTTTTTTCCGGAACGAGAGTAGAAGCTTTCCCGGTAGAAGTCGTTGGTTTACTTGAGGGGACCGGCTCGGTCTCCCATTTGATCTTAATTAAAATTACCGGGAGCAAAGCAAGGGGTATAGCTGCAGGAATGAGTGGCAGCCCTATTTATATTAATAAAAAGTTGGTAGGCGCTATTGGCTATGGTTTTCAGAATGCCGATTCGCGCTATGCGATGGTAACACCCATTGAAGAAATGCTCACCTTATGGAATGAAACGGTAAGAGCGGAAGAGAAGTTCAGTTTTCAGCAAGGCGGTCTCCCAGGGTTTAAGGGGGTGGCTTTTGACTCCGAATCCCCCGATGATTCCTGGCTCTGGGCGCAACCAGTATTAACCCCACTATTTATTTCGGGATTAAGTCCCCGAGCTAGAGATTATTTAACCTCTACCTTTCAAGGCACTACTTTCTTGCCATCGACATCTGACAAAAGTCGGATTTATCCGGGACTAACCCAACCCTGGTTTCCTTTAGCCTCTGTCTCTGAAGGGAAGAAGGTTTCTGTGGCGCCGGGATCGCTGAAACCGGGCAGCGCGATCACTGCCACTTTAGTGGAGGGCGATTATCAAGTAGTTGCCCTTGGTACTCTGACGTGGCTTGATAATAATAAGTTTCTTGGCTTAGGTCATCCTTTTTTAAACAAGGGTCAGGTTGAATATGGCATTGGTGGCGCATCGATCGTTGACATTATCGATAGTAATGTTTTTCCCTTTAAATTAGGGATTGCTTTGCCTAGCTTTGGCCGGGTGTTACAGGATAGAGGGGCGGGAATTGCGGGCGAACTTGGGATCTTGCCTCGGATGGTGAAAGTCTCAACCGAGGTCTATGATCAGTCGCTGTTTCGGACTCATAAATACGAATTTACCGCTGTTAATGATGAATCGTTGCTCCCGGGGTTAGTGTTAGCTGGACTGATGGATGCTATTGATCGCGCCTTGGATCGGATTGGTCCTGGAACAGCCACTATTCAATTTCAGATAAACGGTAACAATATCCCAACGGTTAGTAGGGAAAACCTCTTTTACGGACGAGATATTGCCGCTGCTGCTTTGAAAGAAGTGGGTCGAGTTCTTCAGGTGATTGTGGAGAATGAATTTATCCAACCTCAGATCACCGAGATTTCTACCCAAATAAAGGTAACACCCGAGCGGTTAAGCGCCAAACTTACCACAGTGGAATTAGCAAAAAATGAATTTGCGCCCGGAGAGAAAGTTACGCTTATGGGCAAAATACTTCCTTATCGCGGTTCAGCTACTGAGGTTCCACTTGAGATCGAGGCCCCCTCTACTCCAGGGAAATGGCTCTTGCTTGTCTATGGCAGTGATTATGGCTTTACCACAGAAAAAAACCAGGAAAAAATTGAGGAGGAAAACTTTGAAACTGATTATTACAAATCCTATTCCAGTCTTGATGAGGTCTTAAAACCATATTTAGAAAAACCGCAAAATAATCAGTTAGTGGCGGAAGTTTTACCAATCGAGCAGGGGGAAGAGTTTGGATTAGAAGGGGAAGACGGCTTTGAAGAAGAGAAAGTATCCGGCAAAGAAAGAAAATACTGGACCGCAACTACCCCCTATTACCTAACAGGAGAAGAACAAATCCTCATTGAAGTGATAGATATGATAACAGAAAGAGATGATGAAGGTTTAGAAAAAAAGTTGGTGGATTAAACTGAACTTATTACTTTTAGGAACAAAGTATCGAATTTAGACGTTTAAAGGATTGCATATCTTTGCTCTCTAATAGCTGTTTTAATATATGAGGCAACAAAATTAAGATGAATTATAAGGTAAGGAGGGAACAGGGTTTGCAGTTGATTAAGGGAAAAATCCAGTTCCTTCTGCTCATATTTTTTTCCGTATTCATTGGTCTTCTTCTCCTACCGGGCGAAATTATTCGTTTTACACCATTGGCGAGTCGACTAGCGAAGACGGTAGAAAAAGAGCTAACTCAAGCGCTCTCTGCGCAGGTAAAGATTAAAAGAGTTGGGCTCTCCTTTTTATCCCCTGAATTTACGGATATCGAATTCCAGACGCTAGAGGGACACCCCTTACTAAGCGCGGAAAAAATCCGGATTGGTGTTGATTGGATTAAGCTGTTAACCCACCACTCACTGGTGGGGGCATTACGAGAGCTTGAACTTACCAATTCCTCGGTCTGGATCAGAAAAGATGGAGCTGGGAAGATGGAAGTGCTTTCGCTTTTTCCAGAGACTGAGGGTGAGACCAAGGGGGAGATCCCACGAATAACCATCAGACTTAACAACTGTAACCTAAATATGGAGATGACGGAGGAGAATTGGTCTTGGGGAGATTTTCGTCGGCTCCAGGGTGTAATTGATCTTCGTAGTTACCCGGTGCTGCGGGCTACAGCTAAAGCTGATAGTCAGCTTGATCCGGGAGCTTCGGCTCAAGTGGAGTTCCAATATTCTCTGGTGAAGCGCAGCGGGCAGTTGCAGATTAACGCCACTGATACTTCTGCTGCTTTCTGGGGAGAAAAGGTTTTTAAATTATTGGGTTATGCCGATGAATTTAAAGTTGAAGAAGGGAAGCTTCGTTCCGATCTATCTTTTATCATTCAACCGGACGGTTTAAAGCTCGATTATACCAAGCTGGTATTTACTGACTCCCGTTGGAAGGTAGCACGCTTACCATATCCTGTGGAAAACTTTAATGCCGATCTGACAATTTCTTCAACCGGAATTGAGGTTCGAAGATTAAAAACCCAATATAACCAGGGGCAGGTCAGTCTAAATGGGAGGTTACTAACGGTCTCTTCTACCTTGGACTTGAATCTGTATGCTACCTCGTTACAGTTAGCAGATTGGACAAGCCTGCTTCCGGAGTTAGAAATAGGAGAACTCTCGGGAGCAGTTGATTTAAACCTGAAAATAAAAGGAAAAATAAGTAAACCTCATCTTCAAGGAGAAATTAGAATGGATGGGGGAAGCTTAACCATCCCCGGGTTAAAAGCGCCTTTGAAAGCGCTTCGCGTTTTAGCGAAGATCTCTGGAGAAGACCTTAACTTTTCTTATCTTGAGGGACGGATGGAGGAAGCCCCTTTCTTTATTAAGGGTACTATTTCAGGCTTTAAGGATCCTAAATTAAACCTTAATTTGGCGGTTAAACATTTTCAACCGGATCGCGTTTTCTCCCAGAGGATTCCAGTTACTAGTCAACCGGTAGATGGCGCCTTTCATATTACGGGCCGGTTGTCAGCTCCAGCGCTGAGCGGTGAATTATCTACTAAGAAGCTAACGTGGAAGGGGGAAACTTTTAAGAACTTAAAAGTAGCTGGAGACTATCGGTGGAAAACTGATTACCTTAATGTTAACCAGTTGGAAGTGGGCGCTTTTGGTGGAAAAGCGAGCGCTTTCGGAGAGATTATCAACTTAACCAGTACTCCGGTGATTAATGTCGAGGCCAAGGCAGAGGCGGTTAATCTTGCGCCAATTTCGGAAAAGCTATTAATAAACAAGAAGATTCCCCGGCTTACGGGTTCTGCGGATCTGAACTTGGAATTGAGCGGACCGCTCTCCAACCTAGCTGGAGATGCAGAACTGGAGATTACAGAGGGAACAGTTAATCAGTTTGCTTACGAACGTTTGCAACTCTATCTTTCTGGCGATCATAAGCAGATTAATTCGCGTATTTTTCTGAATGAAAATGGAGGCAAGCTCATTGCCGCCGGTTTTGTTCAACCGCAAACCGGGGATTACCAAGGTGATTTCCTGGCGCGAAAAATTAAGTTTGATCCCCGATGGGCGCCAGGGGAAGGTGAGGCGCTTAAAGGTTTCATTAATGGCTCGTTACGTGTAGAAGGAAACTTAAAGGAGCGAGAGGCGTTAACAGGTGATGGTTGGTTAGAGATTCATGATTTAGCTTATCATGATCAGGAGCTTGGTGTCTTGAAGCTGCGAGGTCAGGCTAATGCTGGTCAAATTCAACTTAGTGATTCTTGCTTACTGACGAAAGCCGGCCAACTGACCCTTAGCGGGGAGGTTGGTTGGCAAGAGAAACCCTATTATGATTTGGTTGTTAATGGGGATAAAATATTGTTAGCAGATATTATGACGTTGTTTCCGAAAAAACCCGAGGTCGATCTGGAAGGATTGGCTGACTTGAGGCTGAGAGTTAATGGTTGGGAAAAACCTTTGCTCCAAGGGGATGTTTTAATTGACGACTTAATTCTTAATGGCAATTATCTGGAGCAAGGGAAAGTTAGTTTCTGTTGGGAAGATGCTCTTCTCTCTCTGGATGATCTAAGTATTACTTCATCGACCAGCAGGATACGCGGGAGGGGATCAATTAGTCGCGATGGGGAACTGGATTTGCAAGTTGAGAGTGAAAAGTTTCCCCTGGAATCTTTGGAACAATTAGGAGCAAGGTATCTTGAAAACCCGGAAATTTTAAGTAAAATATCAGGGAGTTTAAGCGGGAAGGGGAGGTTAAGGGGTACCCTGAAAACGCCGCTCTTTGAAGGATATGTCAGTCTCTTCCAGCCAAAGATAGCCGGTTTTAACCTGGATCAGGTAGCAGGTGAGTTATGTTGGAAAGAGAAAATTCTCTTTTTTGATGAGATGCTGATCAATCGGGCAGCAGAAGAATTAACGGTTTATGGAAAAGTTGATTTTACAGAGGCGCAGCCTTATTTAGATCTTGGTTTTAAAATGGAGGAAGCCAGTATTTCTAATTTACTAGTGCTTGCCGGCCGATCACCACAAGTCCGGATTGATGGAAAGGTTACTGGTTTTTTACGAATGCTTGGCCGATGGGATCAGCCGCTTTTAAGACTGATTGCTCAGTTTAAAGAAGGAGAGATTAATGGTTTTACCCCACTCAGCGGGGAACTTGATTTACAGATTCAGAATTCGAACATTACCGTTAACCGTTTAATAGTCGATGAGGCGCAGGGTGAATTTTTTGTTACCGGAGCGTATATTCCTGGTTCTCAACTGCAAATTTCCGCTAAAATGAGAGAATTTCCCATAGCGCCTCTGATTGGCTTAACAGGAAGGGAAGATTTACCTAGAGAGGGGCGGGTTGATCTCCAACTAGAGCTAGAAACGACAGCAGAAGGGATGAAAGGGGAGTTTGACGCCTTATTAAAGGATACGAGTTGGGGGGGGATCAAGCTTTCTTCCTTAGGCCTTGCTGGTCAGCTCCATGATGACTTGGTGTTGTTAGCAGTTGAAGATCTTGGCGCCAACCGTTTATCGATCCAGGGTACTCTACCTTTAAACCAGGAGTGGTTTGGCACTTTTCAGTTGCCCACTAGCTGGCCGCATCGTAATAGCCAAATTGATCTGGGAATCTCTGCGGAAAAAGTGGAGGCCAGCGCTTTAAATGCTTTATTCTCCGAGCCATTAATTTCCGCTGGAACTATTGATGGTCTTATTTCGTTAAATGGTAATTGGAAAGCTCCTTACTTAGTAGGAAGTCTGACAATTGTTGGAGGTAAGGGAAAGATTTCCTCATTACCGGAGGAATTCAGAGATGTTAATGGTGAACTCCATTTTTCCAACAAAGGATTAAAAATACGGGGGTTAAAGAATAAAGACGATGGTTATGTAGAGGGACGGTTGGGTAGTGGCCGTTTTCGGCTAGGAGGAAGTATTATCTCCAATGGTCTTGAGCTTAAAGAATTTAATCTCAATTTGAAAGGGGATAATCTTCATCTCGCTCAGCCTTTCTTAGATGGGCTGGTCAGTGGGGAGCTGGCGTTGACCGGGTCGGTAGCCCAGCCTGTGCTCCGGGGTCAGGCGGTGTTGAAGAAGGCCCGCGTCGGAGTGCCTGAGGCGACGGGAGGCTCCTTACCTTTTGACTTAAAGATGGATCTTAATCTTCAAGCGGCCAATGATGTTTATTTTCGGATGTATGGGATGGCTTATATCCCCTTCACCGGGAGGATGCATGTGGGAGGTTCTCTCAGCAAACCAGAGTTAACCGGGGAGTTTAATTCTTCGCGTGGGTGGGTTAATTTCATGGGGGACACCTTCCGGATTAAACACTTAAAAGCCGAATTTCGCCCTGATTATAAACTCTATCCCTTGCTGGAGATGGAAGCCAGCCGTTATCTGGCGGGAACAGAGGTGACCCTTGCCACTCAGGGTTGGTCCGGAGATTTTGATAGTTTAGTTATTAACCCCAGTTCTAATCCGCCAATGAGTAGAGAAGAGATCCTAAAACTTTTAAACTGGCCGGAAAAAATTGACGATGTAGGAGTTGTTACTTTTAGCAATATGTTTCAAGAGAATATTAACATGGTAGGCGATCTCTTTATCGGTCGTTTCCTTGACCAGTTCCGGAGTTTAGTGCCAATCGATTTTCTTACTTTGGAACAGGACCGACAGGAAGGCACTTTCTGGATGAATATGGGTAAATCATTAAGTGAAGATTTATACCTCTCTTATAGCAGGACCTTGACTTCTTTAGCGGAGCAGGTATGGACTTTAGAGTGGAAGCTACTACCGAATATCTCCTTGCTTGGTGACTACTCGGCTAACGAGGGTCTTCGCTGGCAGTTACAGTACAATCTGCGCTTTTAATGGTTTTTGTACATTTTCCTCCAGATTTACCGTAAAACTTTATTCTGAAGTGAGAAGGGAAAGTTATGTCTGGTCACGAATTTTTATTAGTAATGTACTCCCTCTTACGCTTCCAAAGTCCAATAAAAGGAGGCCCATGTGGTGATGAGGATCTTAAAACCGATATGTTTTGTCTTACTTTCACTGCTGCTGATCATGACGCTTGGTGGGTCTGTCATGGCGGTGGGAGAGGTGGTTCTTTCTGTAGAAGTTACCGGCAACCAAGGGGTTAATGATGACCGAATTTTACGGGCGATTACTAATATCCGTTTAGGTGAAGCTCTAAACCAAGAAGCGGTGCTTAAGGATCAACAGGCGATCGCGGATCTCGGGTATTTCACCATGGTAGAACCTTATGCCGAAGAATTCCTGGGCGGAATCAAGGTGGTTTTTAAGGTAGTAGAGAACCCCGTAATTAAAGGCTTTAAAGTGGAGGGCTTAGAACGAATCCAACCGGAAGAAGTTCTCTCTTTTCTTACCCAGAAACCGGGGGACGTCTTTAACTATATTAAGATGATGAATGATCTGGTGATGGCGCAACAATATTTTAATGAGAAGAAGGGTCTGATTATTCCGCCGCTCCGTGGCGACGCCAGTGAGATCAATGATCTGATGAAGATCGACCAAGAAGGAATGGTCACTTTACATCTTTATGAAGCCAGATTAGGGAAGATCATGTTCAAAGGGTTAGAAAAAACCAAGGAGTTTGTCGTGGCTCGAGAAATGTCCTTACAGGAAGGGGATATTTTTGATCTCAATATCCTACGCGAGGATAGTCAGCAGTTAGCTAGGTTACAGTTATTTGAGGACATCAACCCTCGCTTGCAGCCGACCAGCACACCAGGGGTGATCGATCTGGTCATGGAGTTTAAAGAAGGCGAGAATCGCAATTTGATGCTGGGTGTTACTTACACACCAGTTGATAACCGGTTACTGGGGAATATTGGGATTACTGACCCGAACTTAATGGGGTTAGGACAAAGACTCTCTTTTAATATGGAACTCAATCCGAACAATGTCTTCAATTTAAATTTTGAGTTTAATGAACCCTGGTTAGATGAAAAACAGACTTCGTTAGGGTTTAAGCTCTTTTCCAATCATACGCTTTCTTTGTCCGGGCTCGAAAAATATCAAGGACAACTGAAGGAGAATAACAGCTACACTTATAAATATAATGAGAAGCGAACCGGCTTAAACCTAACCCTTGGTCGTCCGTTGAACAGGGCTTTAAGGGTGGATACTTCTTTCCAAATGGAGCGGGTGACGATCGATCCTAAAGAATGGATTCCATCTAAAGATAATAAGTACGTGATCGGTGAAGAGGAAATAAAGAAAGAAGAAGATTATCCTGCCGAATCGTTTTCTTCGCTTAAAGAAGAGTATTGGGATAATAGCCTAGGTGTAGGTCTGGCGTACAATAAACTTCTTTATACCAAATCCTATACGACTGGAGGTTACAGCGCCAATCTGGGGTTTAACCTTCATGGCGGGGTTTTTGGTGGAGAATACAATTATCAACGTTTGTATGGGGAATTCAAACAGTTCTACTCGCCGTTGGAGCACACCACTCTTGGCTATCGAGTGATGGGTGGGAAAATCTTAGGGGAGACTCCAAATGCCAGTAAGCTTTATTTGGGTGGAGAGCTATCATTACGGGGCTATGATATTAGACGTGTCTCTGGTGACCAACAGTTATTGGCTAATATAGAGTTAAGGCAGAGGATTCCTAATGTGGAAAATCTAGAAGCAGTCCTCTTCTACGATATAGGAACCGTTGATTTTGATCAGTATTATCAAAGTTACGGAGTGGGTTTTCGCTATAACATTCCACTCCTGGGACAGCTTCGTTTTGATTTTGGCTGGAATCCGGAAAGCGGGAAGCATAAATTCAACTTCTTCTTCGGAGAGATGTTCTAAGTAGTCGCTCACGCTGGCTACCGCCCGCGCACATGAAATGATAAAAATTGCGACGAGCTATATTTTCTAAGTTAGTTAGATTTATTAATAATAATAAAGGAGATGTTTTCTAATGGACAAAAAGTGGACGAAATGGTTGATTCCGGCAGTGTTAATTGTAGTTCTGGCGTTAGTGATCTCAGGTTTAGTAGGGGCCCAAAGCAAAGCGACTGTAGGGTATATAGATATGCAGCGTTTGCAACACGAATTACCGCAATTTCAGGAGTTACAGGAGCTTTTAAATAGTAAAAACGCCGAGTTTAACTCTTTTGGTAATTATCTCCAAACCCAACAGAAAAACGAACTTGCTCAACTGGAGAAAGAAAAAAATGCTGAAATTAAAGGGAAGTCTCAGGAAGAAATTAAAGTAATTGAACAAAAATATCAGGAAAAGGCGATGAAGGCAGCCGAGGGTTATCAAAAGAAGTTGGAAACAGAAAATGCCCGGCTTTCAGGGGAAGTCCAGTCCAAGCATGATGAGATCTTTGCCTCGATCCAGAAAGTGTTAGGGGAAATTGCCAAAAAAGAAGGTTACTCCATTATTTTAGAGAAAAGTGTTGTTTATTACGGCGGTGAGGATCTAACGGATAAAGTGATTTCTGCTTTTAAAAGTAATGGTAAGTAAGTTTTCCATCCCACGGAATACTTTTCGTATTACGCGATTTAGATTAAAACCAGGCGTCTCGATTAGCTTTTAAATCAATCAAGTAAGCAATTCTTATAATCGGTAAAGGGGATATGATTGTTGAAAAATAAAAAAACATTTATTTTTATTGTTCTAGTTTTTGCACTAACCTCTGTTCTTGTTTTTGTTTTTTTAAAAAGGACGACGACGCCCCGATACCAATATGCTTATATCGATGTTCAGCAACTAGTTCAAGCTTATAATCAAACTGAAGAGTTTCAAGAACTATATCAAAAAATAAATGAAGAATTTAATAGTTTTAATCATGCCCTCCAGGAAGAGGCAGATCGACAAGTAGAAACAATCAAAAAAGAAAAAGAGAACCGGAAAAAGGGAAAGAATGCTTCTGAACAAAGGAAGATTGAAGAAGAGTATGGGGAAAAATTGCGGAAACTTTACCAGGAAAGACAAGCCGAAACCGAAAAGAAACAGAATGAGTTTTATGCCCAGCTTGACCAGGCGATTTTTTCTAAAATTAACGAAGTTACTACTAAAGTAGCAGAGCAAGAGGGACGCCCCCTTGTCGTGGTGAAGAAAGCTGTCTATTATGGAGGGAAAGATCTCACTCCTCAGGTCCTTGCAATGCTTAAAAATAGCGGTGAGCAGGGGAATGAATAAAGTACACTACTTGTTTTGCTTTGTTGCTTTTGTTTTGATGGTGACCGTGTTCAGTCTGGGAGTGGGACTTTTTAACAAGCCGAATTTAGCTAGTTTTCGATGTGTTGAAGAGGAGAACATGCTCCTTCCAACACCACAATGGAGTTCTTATGCCTGTCTTCCGGAAGAGGCTAGGCGTTTTTGGCAGGGTTTTAACTGGCAAGTAAAGAAACCCGGGGAAGAAGGGCCGCTATTTTTGGAAAATAGAGAAAAGGCGGGGGTCCTTTCTACCCAGCAAGAAAGAATGGCTTTTAAGATCGAGTTAGCGGAACGGGAAGCGCTATTGGAGGAAACAGTAAAACGGCGTCAAAAACAGATTGAGCTGGAACTTGAAGGCAGAGTGAAACAGAAGCAGAATCAAGATCTGCACCTAATTAAGGTTGCGACCGAGAAAAAGAGGAAGGAACAAACGCTAGAATTGGCTGATTTTCAAAGAAAAAATGAGGAAGACTATTCATTAAAATTAGTCGGTTTACATTTTAAAACAAAAATACCTGATTTGGCCCCCGAAGAAAGGTCACTGTTAGCTAAAGAAATCTCCGAGCTTGAACAAGAGCTAAAGACGAAGATTAGTGAGAAATCAGATCAGTTGGAAAAAGAGTTGCAACTATTCGCACAGCAGAGAAGAGAAGCTGTTACTGAAGAATTGGAAAATTATCGACAAAGGCTAAAACAAAAAGCTGAGACACGTTTTCTCCAAGAAAAACAAAAGCTCGAGCAAGAATTCTTCGAGTGGAAACAGAAAAGCGAATCTGAACTCGGGTTTTATTAGGAGATATTGGAATAAAACATCAATAAAAGGAGGAGATTACAGTTGGCGACCTTGGGAGAACTTGCTGAACTAGTGAAGGGAAAAGTAGTCGGAGATAGTAATCTAGAGATTACAGGGGTTTCTGGGTTAGAGCATGTCTTACCTGGAGAAATCTCGTTGGTGGCTTCTCCAAAAGCAATCGCAATAGCGAAGAAGAGTCAGGCTTCGGCTTTTATTTTTCCTTCAAATTTAAAAGAATTTAACTTTACGGGTATTGAAATAGACAACCCGCGTTTGGCTTTTGCCCAGATCTTGTGGTATTTTAACCCCAAAAAAATTTTTGCAGAGGGGATTCATTCGTCGGCAGTAGTGGGAGAAGGCTTTGAGTATGGCGCGGGTACTCATGTTGCCCCTCTAGTCTACATTGGGGCTCATGTCAAGTTAGGCGAGAGAGTTATTATCCACCCTGGTGTGGTCATTGAAGATGATGTTGAGATTGGTAATGATACAGAAATTTATGCTAATGCTGTCATTTGCGAGAAAACAGTTGTGGGGCAGAGGGTAATTATTCATCCGGGAACGGTGATTGGCGGCGACGGCTTTGGCTTTGAAAAAACCAGTCAAGGCAAGCATTTTAAAGTGCCTCAGGTTGGCAGGGTAGTGATCCAGGATGATGTGGAGATTGGCTCCAATGTTACAATTGACCGGGCAACTACCGGCCAGACCCTAATTGGGGCTGGAACTAAAATCGATAATCTTGTACAGCTTGGTCATAATGTACAGGTAGGAAAAGATAATATTATTGTGGCCATGTCCGGGGTTGCCGGGAGCACTCACATTGGCGATCGGGTAACTTTAGCTGGGCAATCAGGAATTAACGGTCATATTACCATTGGCGATGATACAGTTGTTTTTGCCAGAGGAATGGTGATTAGTAGTTTACCACCTAATTCCGTTGTTTCCGGTCAACCAGCCCGTCCTCATGCTGAAGATATGCGGATTCAAGCGGCTGCCGGTAAATTGCCGGAAATGTTACGGACAATCCGACAGCTGGAAAAAAGGTTGGCTGAATTGGAAGGTAAAATCAACTAATATTACTTTTTCACCTCCCCAAGATGGATGTTTTCCTTATTTAATACTAATTAAAGGATTATTTTGGACAGGGATATTAAAATGGTTGTGGAAGGTGAGACTATACATATTTTGGCTGAATGAAGTCGCGGTATCCCGGGGAGATGTTTATGGCTTTACGTAGAAAGCTCTGTTTACCCGGGTTTCATTTTTTAAGACCTGATTTTTTCTCTGGCAGGATGGAGGGATTATTTCTAGAGGGGACCAGACACAATGAGGATTATCCACCGGTATTTTCTTCGAGAATATTTGACACAGTTTCTTTTTTGTACTGCCGGTTTCCTGATTTTGCTCATCGGTAACTTTTTATTTGAGATCTCCAACTTTTTAGTGGATAAAAGAGCTTCTTTTTCCATGATCTGTTTATTAGTTTATTACCAAATCCCCTATTTATTAATGGATGTTTTTCCAGCGGCAGTTCTCTTTGGAGTCTTTTTAAGCGTGGGACGGTTATCTAAAGATCGAGAAATGGATGTTTTACGTACTTCAGGTTTAAGTTTTCCGAGTTTGACCTACCCTCTTTTGATCGTCACCTTTTTTATGTGTATCGGCGCCTTTTACTTTAATGATATTGCAGTTGCGGCGGCTAATCATCGCTACGAGCAAGAGATAAGAAAGTTGGTTTATAAAGATTTTATCCCCTTTGTGCAAGAAAATATAGTTTTCAAAGGGCCGGAGGGCAGATTTTTTTATTTGCGTCGTGTTAATGAGCGAGAACAAGAAGTTGAGGGAGTTATGATTTATCAGTCCCAGGGGAGGAAATTTCCACTGATGATTACCGCGGCTTCCGGACGGATCGAAGAGCAATGGTGGCGTCTGAAAAATGGTCAGTATTATGAATTAGACAATAATGGGTCCATAACAGCGGTTGCTAGTTTTGAGGAATTAGTAGAGGATGTGGGAGAAGATCTTAGTTTTTTTCTGGGGACAAGCAAAGGCGCAGAAGAGATGAGTCGGGCTGAACTGAAGAAAAATATGGAGATTTTTGAAAAAAGCGGGTTGAGTATCTCTTCGTATGCTGTTACTTACCATCTCAAGGTGGCGATTCCTTTTGCCGGGTTGATCTTGGCATTTCTGGGTTTACCTTTTTCCTCTCTTATGCCCAGAAACGGACGGGTATGGGGTTTAGTTATAAGCCTTCTTCTCATTATGGTTTACTTTTTTACCACTGTTCTTTTTCGCGAAATGGGGATTTCAGGAGTTATTCTACCGTTTTGGGCAGCGTGGATACCTAATGTCTTTTTTTTAGCCATTGGTTTAGTTTTATTGTTCCGTCTGATTAAATAAGGGAACAGGTTAATTGGGATTTGGGGAAAGGATTGGTGGCAGCGTTTTGCGGCAAAAAACCAAGAGATTGTGTCTTTATCTTTTTCTAGTGTACACTGGTTTTGCCTCTTCGGTTTGCGCCGCAGAAAAAGGAATGATCATAGCTGATCAGTTTATTGGCGATTATGAACAAGAACAGTTGATCGCGAGAGGAAAGGTCACCGTTACTTATAAAGATTATGTCATCACTGGAGATGAGATCTATCTTGATTTTAAAGAAAACCTGCTGACTGCCGACGACTTAGTGCAGATCACCGATCCGGAGCGTACGATTACTGGGAGAAACTTTGTCTTTTATTTTGAGGATGAACAGGGTGAGCTTGAAAACTATTATTTGGTTGAAGAAGTTGAGACCGGTGAACAAATAATTTTAAAGGGGAAGAAAGCAGAATTTAATGGAGATGAACTAAGATGTAAAGACTCTTCATTTACTGGTTGTAACCGCGAAAGCCCTCATTATCACCTAACTGCTGACCGCATGGAGTATTACCCGGATGATCGGGTGGAATTTTATAAGGCTTCTTACTGGGAAGGGAAGGTTAAAATCTTAACTCTTCCTAAAATAGTATTTTCGATCAAAGAGCAAGAGAATGATTTTGATGAGTCCACCTTTGGTTACAATAACGATGATGGATTCTTTTTGAAAATGGTTTATCGGTATGCGCTAAATGATCGCCACCAGGGGAAGTTGCTTTTTGACTTAATTCAAGCCAAAGGAGTAGGGGAGGGGATCAAACATTTCTTTCCGGTAGGAACAGATAAAAATTTTGCACTTAGCTTTTACCATCTAGATAATCTTCGAACAAACCATCAAGATTGTCAGTTCCTGACTGACTGGAAACAAGAAACAGGACCTCTCTCTTATACACTGGGCGCTAACTTAAACGACTTGGGATATCCTGAGTATAGATTTAAAGGTAATCTAAATTGTAAAGACCAGAAGTGGCCGACTACTTTTCGCTTTGAGGCGGGACAACAAGGTAAAAATCCAGAGCTATATCTCTACCCTTGTCAACTTAATATGAGTTGGAGACCAACAAGTCGGAATCGGCTGGATTATAAGACCTCCATTTATTATCGCGAAGATCTCTCCTCGTCACTGGTAATAAATAAAAAGTACCAACATAACCTGGAATATCTTCAATACTGGGATCTGTTTTCTTTAAAAAATTTTCAAATACTATTTAAAATCAAGCAAGAATTTAATTATAGTGAGCGGTATCAAACTCCCTATTATCATGAATTACCTTCACTTTCCCTAAAAACTCCAGATATAAACCTGGGTTTTCCTGGTTATTACCAAGGAAATCTCGATTATCTCCGCTTAATTGAGGTGAGGGGAGAGCAAGAGAAAGAGGGCTACCGTACGGAGTTACTAATTCAGCGTCGTCCTTTGGGGAAAAAACTTTGGCAAGCCGGAGGTTTTGCCTTAGATCTTGCTCATACACATAGACTCCAGTATTATCAGGTGGATGCCGGAACTTTTAGAAGAGAGGCTATCTCATTTGGGTTAACCGGTACGGAAAAATTTACCCCGAGGCTTACCTGGACAAATACACTTAGCTGGGTGGAAGCTGAAGGCACAGCTCCCACAGTAGAATTCCCCCGCTTAGTAACAAATTCTTATCTCTTCTCGACCGGTGGTCATATGACAAGTAGACTGGGTTATAACTCAAAAATATTAACAGCTAACCTGGCTGGCGGTTATAATCTAAGCCGCAAAGATAATCCATGGTATCCAGTCCAGTTTGTAACGGCGTTAAACATCGATCAGAATAACAGTTTACGTTTTAATGCTTCCTATAACCCCAACATCCAACAGTATACTCACCTTTACCTCACGGCTAAAGGACGTTACCAATCGGAGAAGGATAATCACTTGTATCTAGATTTATACTATGACTTTTTGCAGAAAAAATGGTTGACTTTGGAATTAGAAGCAAAACTGAAACAAGATTTGACTAAAAATGTGCGGGCCGACATTAATGTTAGATATAGCTTTTTTGGGGATGGCCTTGAAAAAGCGAGATTAGGTCTAAACTATAATTGGCATTGCCGGGATTTATTCTTTGGCTACGATCTCAATAGAAAAGAATATATTTTGCAATTTTCATACAAAGTGTTTAAGGAGGCAGGCTTTGGTTATGGTTCCGGAGAACAGGGTTTTATCTGGACAGGAGCTGACACATGGGGGAACCAAAGTGAAATTTGGTAGTAAAACGCCTAAAATCGTAGTTAGAAGCTTGCTCTTCCTAGTCGGTTTGGTAGTCCTGGTTTTTGTTTACCGTAGCTTACAGCCACAAGAAGAAACTACTCCGCTTGTTCTTTCCGAAGAAAAAGGGCTGACTCTTTTGAACGCCAGTTATGAAGGATGGGATGAAGCTAAAAGATCTTGGCTCCTGGAGGCGGCTCAGATCTTTCAAACTAAAGATGGAAAAAATAGCACTTTCCAGGGCGTTAAAAAAATTCAATTTTTTCAAAAGGACCAGCGCTCGCTCTCCCTAAAGGCAGATGAGGCGACACTGGATCTAAAGAAGAATTTACTCATGCTCACAAATGTACAAGGTTATATGACCGAAGGTGAATTTACCACCGAAGAAATGAGTATTAATACTAAAACCAAAAAGATAACTAGTTCAAAGCGTATATCCTTTTCCAAAGAAGGGTTAAAAGTAGAAGCTGACCAGATGGAAGGTGATTTTGAAACTGAAGAATATATTTTCTGTGGTAATCTTCATGTCCAGCAGAAAAATAATCGGTCTCGAGGTGAGACTTTTAGATATTATGCGCAAGAGGACCGTTTTGAAATACAAGGCGGAGTGGAGGTCGAACTGGAGTTATGAATCAGGGGAGGCGTTTGCTTAGCAGTAGTGGGTTACTCCTGCTTATAATGGTGTTATGCTTTTCTGGAGCGCTGTCGGCTAAAGAAAAAGGGGTTTTTAAAGGAATCGACCGTTTTAGCGGAGATACCGATGGCAAAAAAATGTTTATGGAAGGAAGCAATTTAGAATATTTCCAGGGAGAGACTTACATCCGTTTTGTCCAAGCTGAGATTGTTGAGCAAGCGGATGGCTCGAGAGAGGTTACTTTTATGGGTAATGTATCTCTACAGCATGAAGATCTCTACGTTACCGGAGATAAATTCTGTTATAATACAGATAAAAAAAGTGGAATCTTCTCTGGTGAAGTGGTTTTAAAAAGGGAAGAAACCTTAAACGATCAGGGTGAAGTAGAAAAGGAAGGGATTAAGCTGGTTTGTAACTCATTACTCTTGCACACCGAAGAAAAAACGTTTATCGCCAGGGAAAAACCATTTATTGAACACAAGGACTTTCAAGGGAGCGGAGAAGAAATACGCTATCTTGATGCGGAAGAGCTGTTGACCATCGTCGGTGATCTTCAAATACAAAAAGGCAAGGAAGAGATCAAGGGAGAAGAGATCTGTTTTAATCTCAAGCACAAGACTTTTGAGGCAAAACGAGGAGCAGAACCCTTGGAGATGATTTTTGAGATTGAAGAAAAAGAAGAGAAGAGTAGCAGAGAAGAGGAGGAATCCATATCGGATCCGGAGACGTCTTCGTAGTGAGGAGATTCTTCTTGAATAATGACCGGATTGGTAAAGTTGATTAAAAAGATGGGGGGTTAGGCCATGCAAGTTAAGGAAATAGTAAAGGAGGGAACTATTTCCGGGACCTTTTTGGTGCTGGAGAGTCAATGGCGGGTCGCTAGAAATGGGAATCCTTTTGCGGCGATGCGGGTGGGGGACAAAAGTGGCGAGATTGCTTTGAAGGTTTGGGAAATAACAGAGGAAACTTTTAAACAGCTAAAAAAAGGAAAAGTCATTAAACTCCAAGCTACTGCGAAGAATTTTAATAGTGTATTGCAGCTTGAAGCCGACTGCAAAGAGGATTTTTTTCAGATTTGTTCAGAAGGAGAGTTTGATCCCGCTTGTTTTCTCCCGGTTACCACAGCGAACATTGAAGAGCTATGGGAGATTGTGGATCAAACCAGAAGAGAATTAAAGACTAAACCATATCAATTTCTTTTGGATATTTTCTTTGCTGATGAGCAGTTTCGACATAGTTTCGCCTCTTCACCTGCAGCGATCCGGATCCACCATGCTTATCGTGGAGGCCTTCTTGAGCATACGACTGGTGTAGTGATGCTTTGTCGGGCTGCTGCCGCTTATTATCCTGAAGTCAATGCTGATCTTTTGCTCACGGGCGCGCTTTTGCATGATGTGGGGAAGATACAATCTTACGAGGGTCAATTGGGGATTGAAGGAACAGATCAAGGTAAACTTATCGGTCATTTAGTCTTGGGGATCCAAATGGTGACCGAAGCGATCAAGGAGACTCGGAGGTTGAAAGGGGATGACTTCTTTCCATTAACAGCTGAACTTCCTCTTATGCACCTACTCGTTAGTCACCATGGGCAATTGGAATGGGGCTCTCCGGTCCAACCTGCTCTTCTTGAAGCTTGTCTGCTTCATCATGCGGATAATATGGATGCGGAGGCGGCGAAGTTTAGGGAGGCCATTCATAAACATTCAGGAGATGGGAGTAACTGGACAGTTTATAATCCGACCCTTAAAAGGTCCGTATATTTATTGGATTTAGAAGCGGCGAGTGACGAGTGACGAGTGACTAGCAGAATAAGCGAAAGAGAAAAGCGCCGTAGAGGTTTTTATTCAAGATGAGTGAGCAGTACGAGAAGTGATAATTACTAGAAAAGAGAGATAATTATGGCAGAGCTAAGCCCTGATGGTGAGCGGGGGGAAATGGGCAAGCAACGGCAGACATCTACTCGAGCGACGAGTAACGAGCGACGAGCCACGAGTGTAGCTTTTTATACTTTAGGTTGCAAGGTTAATCAGTTTGATACGGATGGTCTTACTGCGCTCTTTCGAGAACGGGGTTATCAGGTGGTGGATTTTACGGAGCCGGCCCACATCTATATTATAAATACTTGTACTGTAACCAAGACCGCCGAACAAAAAGCACGACAATTAATTAGAAAGGTAAAACGAGAACATCCTGGAGCATTAGTAGTAGTTACCGGGTGTTATGCTCAAACCAGTCCTGATGCGGTGACCGCTTTACCTGAAGTTGATCTGGTAATAGGGGTGGCGGGGAGAAGTAACTTGGTTAATCTGATCGAAAAAGAACTTTTTTTTGGCTTAAAAAATCAAGTGATTCCTTGGAAGGGTAGTAACCGGTTTGAAATATTTACTCCAGATTTTACTGAGAAAACCCGGGCTTTTTTAAAAATTGAAGACGGATGTCAATCCTATTGCAGTTATTGTAAGATCCCTTTTGCCCGGGGACCAGTGCGCAGTCTCCCCCCAGCGCAGGTCAAGATAGAAATAGAGCGGTTGCTGGGGCTGGGTTATAAAGAAATTGTCTTAGTCGGAATCCATCTTGGAGATTACGGGAAAGATCTTGGTTGTGATCTTGCATCTTTATTGGCAAGTATTAATCAGGAATGGGAAGGTAAACTAGATCAAGAAAAATGGCGTCTACGGTTAGGATCAATCGAACCTGCGGATTTTTCCCCCTCACTGATTGAGGTTTTATTTTCATCTCGGCTGCTTTGTCATCACTTACATATTCCTTTACAGAGCGGAAGCAAGAGCGTGCTTTCCCGGATGAATAGAAAATATTCCCCAGATGATTATGCGGGTTTAGTATCCATGCTCCGTAGAGGTATGCCGAGGTTGGGTCTTACTACTGATTTAATGGTGGGATTTCCAGGCGAGACCGAACAAGAATTTGAAGAGACTTTAAAATTTCTGCAAGCGGTTGACTTTTCACGTATTCATATCTTCCCCTATTCCAAACGTGAAGGAACTAAAGCCGCGCGGATGGAGGGGCATCTTCCGCGAAAGATTAAAGAACAACGAGTGCAGCGTACGGAGACGATAGCGGAAGAATTAGCCAAGCAGTTTCGTTTACAGTTTTCTGGCAAGACCGTCGAAGTGCTGGTGGAACAGATGAATCCTGGAGGTTATTGGGAGGGTTTTTCTCGAGAGTATTTAAGAGTCCAGGTCAAAGGGAATTTTGAGCCGAACACTCTTTTACAGGCAGTTGTCGTTTCTAGCAAAGTTGAACCTCTTACCGGTGAAGTAATTTAGATCAAAGAATTATTTTTAAGTTTAAAACTGAAGATAGAAAAAGGATTTTCATTTCCTTTGTCGAATTTCTTAATGTGGCGAAGGGAGGTTTAAGAATGGATGAGTGTATTTTCTGCCAGATAGCCAGAAAAGCAATTCCGGCTAAGATTCTTCTGGAAAACGAGGAGATCATAGCTTTTCAGGATATAAACCCCGTTGCCCCAGTTCATATTTTGTTGGTTCCTAAGAAACACATTAGTAGTATTATGGATCCGAAACTATCCGAGGATCCGGAATTAACAACCAAGCTTTTCTCTGCCATACAAGAGATAGCTGAAGAAACTAAGATTAACCAAGAAGGATTCAGAGTAGTCATTAACCGTGGCGTGAACGCCGGAGAAACTGTACCCCATCTCCACTTCCATCTTATAGGAGGTAGAGAGCTGTCTTGGCCTCCAG
>DHOO01000123.1 GCA_002409975.1 Firmicutes bacterium UBA5388 | reverse complement strand
GCGTTTCCCCTGGTATAGATCGAATAGCCACGAAATCAGATATGTGGTTGAATCTTAAATAATTGATTACACAATTCCTTAAAGTGGCTAACCAAGGAAGGAAAATGTAAGTTTAAGAAGAAAAATAAACAAGAAGGCATTACACGTTTTCACCATGAATTCACTCTAGATGACGGCCTTAAACATTAATAAGGGGTGTTACCTTGAGTGCTACTAATCCTGCGCCAGGGCGGATTATAAAAAAAGCCAACTACACCAAGGGGAAAAGAAATATACTGGGATGGGCATTACTAATTATCTGCAGCCCGATCTTGCTGTTAGTAGATGCTGTTCGACCACAGGGTTCCAAAAAAATTATTTATGCCAACATCTGGTTAATGTTAATTGTTTTTATCTTGATCGCTGCTTTATATTTTTTTACCGAAACAAAGGCCAGCCAATTAGAGAGGTTATTAGGGGGATATTTCTCTTTTTCTGAAGCGACTATCCCAGTAAGTTCAGAGATTCAAGAGATCATCTATGAAAATGCGATCATTTCTAATGTTAGCCCCCAGTTAGTGATGGCAGTGATCCAAGTGGAGAGTAGCTTTAATCCAGTTGCTCGTTCTTCTAAAGGAGCTTGTGGCCTTATGCAGATTACCCCTCTAGTTTGGAAGCATTACAACCCTAATTCAAAATGTGATGGTCGGCATTTACCAGGGAGTCCGGATCATGGTAAAGATTGTATTTTTAACATAGAAATAAATATTGCTACTGGGGTTAGATATCTTAAGGATCTAATCAGCTATTATCAAGGCGAAATCGGAAGAGCGCTGGAAGCTTATAATGCTGGACTCACCAATGTTGATTTAGAAAGAATAAGACCTAAGTACCGAGAAACACGAGTCTATCTCCAACGGATTGGAAGGCTTTTAGCTCCAGATAGCAGAGAACGTTTTCTGGAACTTTATAACTTCAAAATGATGTGTAAAACGATTTTTCATTGGTTACTTTTTCTTGCTCTAATATTATGGGCTATTTTACTGTTTTGGGTGATAAAACGTCTGAATAAAACCAGTTAAGAGCAATTCAAATTCCCTTAACCTTTTTATTTATCTCTCTATAGGAATAATTATTTGGCAAAGACATAAAGGTTAAAGTAGAAACGCTAGAGGGAAGGGCGAAAGGGAAAGTGGAAGGTATTGATTGGCAACTTAGCGCTGTTGCTATTCTGCTTTTAACCGGCCTTGGTTGGGGCTTGCTTTACGATTTATTTAATATATTTAAATCAAAGAAAAGGAAAGAACATTTTAAGGATTTTTTATTCTGGATGGTTTCGATGTTGTTTATAATCCCCATTATTTTCTTTGCCAACTGGGGAGAACTGCGTATTTATCTTTGGATTAGTATCTTAGCAGGAATCTGTTGCTATCGGTTGGTTTTACGTTCCACGGTTTTAATATTTTTAAAAATGCTTAAAAGAAAGTTCAAGCGAAGACAGGGTTATTTTTAGGAGGAAGAGGAGGATGAATAGGGTAACTAGTTATTTTCTGGGTAGGATTTCGCAAGGAAATTCAAGAGAAAGAAGTTGCTCTTTTAGATTTAAATTCAATCTACTAACCTTTCTCTTGATAATGTTTGTATTATCTTTAATTTATCAGATCATTACTGGTCTTTATGGTTTGTTTTTATATAACCGCCGTTTGAAAGAAGGGGAAATGCTCTTACGAGAGAAACTTAGTTTAATCGAGAACTTAGAAGCGCAAAAGGATGATTTTGGCTGGTCTTTGCCACTGGCGCCTGAGGAAGTAAATAAGGAGGCAAGCGTTTCGGAGAGATAATAGACTTAGGGAGAAAGGATGTAGCGTAAACATTGAACCTCATTCAGCAGCTAGCATTAGAACTTGAGATCCGTCCAGAACAGGTTGAAAGGACCATTAAATTATTTGACGAAGGAAATACCATGCCCTTTATCGCTCGCTATCGGAAAGAAGTTACAGGCGGGCTAGATGAAGAACAATTGAGGAGTTTGGAAGAACGCCTATCTTATCTAAGAAATCTAGAAGCAAGAAAAGAAGAGGTTTTACGGATCATTGGCGAACAGGACAAACTAACCCCAGAACTGGAAGAAGCAATTAAAGGCGCGGTGATCCTACAGGAAGTGGAGGATTATTATCGGCCCTTCCGACCAAAACGAAGAACCAGAGCCACTATTGCTAAGGAAAAAGGATTAGAGCCGTTAGCTGAAATCATGATCAAGCAGGAGCTTACTGTTGGTGATCGGCGCCTGATCGCTCAACCATATATCAATCCTGAATTGGGAGTTGATGATCCAGAACAAGCCATCGCTGGCGCCAGAGATATAATTGCGGAACAAATTTCTGATAATGCTGATTGGCGTAAAATTATCCGGGAATATCTATGGGGGAACGCCCTTTTATCTTCTGAGCTAAAAGAAGAAACACCAGAAGCCGCAGTGTATCGCCAATACCATAATTACTCTGAACCTGTAAAAAAGATCCCTCCCCATCGGGTCCTGGCGATCAATCGTGGTGAGAAGGAGGGCTATTTAAAAGCAGGACTGCAAATTGAAAGCTCCCAACTTCTCTTAAGATTGCAAGCATTAGTGCTTACTAACCCAGGAAATATTTTTGCCGATGATCTTAAAACAGCAACAGAAGATAGTCTCAACCGTTTACTCTTACCTAGTATTGAAAGAGAAATTCGGACTAAATTAACCGAAGCTGGAGAGGAACAGGCGATTAAAGTTTTTGCCCTAAACCTTAGACAGTTATTGCTACAACCACCTATTCGGGGAAAGATAGTAATGGGTATTGACCC
Organism: Firmicutes bacterium UBA5388; assembly: GCA_002409975.1. Classification (GTDB taxonomy): domain Bacteria; phylum Bacillota; class UBA4882; order UBA10575; family UBA10575; genus UBA5388. Next base: position 2,117 of record DHOO01000123.1, on the reverse strand, counting down.
TGGATTTAGAACTGGTTGCAAAGTGGTAGTTGTTGATGAGATTGGTCGCGTCAAGGAGGCTACCACTATTTTCCCTCATCTTCCCCAAAACGAGTGGGAAAAGGCGAAACAAACCTTAACTTCCTTAATCCAAAAAAATAGCGTCGATTTGATTGCCAGCGGTAATGGGACAGCGGGGAGAGAAACAGAGGAATTAGTGGCGCAGGTGCTTTTAGATTTAGACCGGCAGGTTTACTATTCTATAGTCAGTGAAGCTGGCGCCTCAGTATATTCTGCTTCAAAGCTGGCTCGGGAAGAATTACCTGATTTTGACGTTTCGATGCGGGGAGCAATATCGATAGCTCGTCGTTTGCAAGATCCCCTGGCTGAACTAGTAAAGATTGAACCCAAGGCGATTGGGGTTGGACAATATCAACATGATGTTAACCAGAACAACCTTGACCAAACGCTCACAGGGGTGATTGAATCCTGTGTAAACTATGTAGGAGTAGATTTAAACACAGCCTCCGCTTCTTTATTACAAAACGTTGCCGGGATTGGTCCATCGCTTGCCCGCTCAATTGTGACCCATCGAGAGAATAACGGTCCTTTTAAACGAAGGGAAGAACTTCTAAAAGTAAAAAGGTTAGGGAATCATACTTATACGCAGTCGGCTGGTTTCCTTCGCTTACCGGAAGGAGAATATAGTTTAGAGAATACCGGTATCCATCCGGAATCTTATCATATAGCCGAAGAACTTTTAGCTTCTTTAGGATATAACAGTAATGATTTAAAGACCCCTCTCCAACTAGAGGAGATTAGAAAAAAGTTAAAGACTCTTAACCTGGAAGAAACAGCGTTACACTTAAAAACGGGTCTTCCCACTCTTAAAGATATAGTGGAAGGGCTTTGTCGTCCGGGAAGAGATCCAAGAGAAGAGATGCCGGGGCCTGTTTTCCGGAGAGACGTTAAAACCATGGATGATTTAAAACCCGATATGATCCTTAACGGAGTGGTTAGAAATGTAGTTGATTTTGGAGCTTTTATCGATATTGGTGTGGAACAAGATGGTTTAGTCCATATTTCCCAGTTGTCAGAGAAGTTTGTTCGGCATCCAATGGAAGTAGTTTCCGTGGGACAAAGTGTTAAGGTGCGTGTGCTTAGTATTGAAGCGGAAAGAAAGAGAATTTCCCTATCAATGAAAGATGTGGATTAGCGCAATATTTCTTTGTACAACTTGACAACACATTTTTTACTAGGATATAATATAATATATTAACTTATAAGAAATCGTTATTTTAAAGGGGAGGAAAAAACTGAGTATGTCTTTTGTGGTGGGCCAGGTTGTAGAAGGAAAGATTACTGGGATCACCAATTTCGGCGCTTTTGTTGAGCTTTCTCCAGGAACTACAGGATTGGTTCATATTTCCGAGGTGGCAGATGTCTATGTTAAGGATATTAAGGAATTTGTACAACTCAATGATCTTGTTAAAGTAAAGATTCTATCGATGCAAGATGGAAAAATTGGTCTTTCGATCAGGCAGGCTCAACCCAAGCCAAGTCGGCAAAACACGCAATCATTTGAGGATAAGTTAGCTAAATTTTTAAAGGATTCGGATGAACGCCAGTCAGACTTGAAAAAAAGTTTAGATTCAAAACGAGGGGGAAGAGGAGGAGGGCGCTTAACCCACTTCTGATTTTTAAAAGGGGCGGTTCAGATGATTGAACTATCCCTTTGTTTTACAGTTCAACAAGACTTCCCAAAAAAACTTAGAAAAGTCTTAAAAAAACTCTTGATTAAGCAGGAGAAATGTATTATAATTTAGTTTGCAGTTGTCATGGGGCGGTGTAGCTCAGTTGGTCAGAGCATACGGTTCATACCCGTAGCGTCACTGGTTCAACTCCAGTCACCGCCACCATAATGCGCCATTAGCTCAGATGGTAGAGCAGCTGACTCTTAATCAGCGGGCCCTGGGTTCGAGTCCCCGATGGCGCACCAATTATGATAAGTTTTAAGACCGTTCGGAAGAACGGTCTTTTTTGGTTTTAGCAAGCGGCATATATTAAATCACTCTTTTTATTAGCCTATGTAATTCTATTTTATATTCGCCTAATGTAAGTAGTCGCTCACGCTGGCT
>DHOO01000046.1:16144-17596 GCA_002409975.1 Firmicutes bacterium UBA5388 | reverse complement strand
AATATTAAAGGAGAAGGGCCAGCCGGCAGTGTTAAAGCTTATGACCATGAATATATAAGGGGCAGGTCAGTAAGAGTTCTCCATGAATTTCGCGCTTACCATAATTATGAAGAGTCAATCGAAGATTATGCGCGGTTAATAGCAGAAAGTAAGCGCTATGAACCGGCCTTACAGGTAGCCTCTGATCCAGAGGAGTATGTTAGAAAATTACAACAGAGTGGTTATGCGCAAGATCCCAGCTATGCTGATAAATTAATCCAGATTATGCGTAAGTATATAAAGGATGATGAGGATGAAAGTGGAATAATTGATTAAATCCCAGCAATAAAGTGGGGCATTAAATATAATCAGCAAAAGGCTACCTGAGATAGTAGGTAGCCTTTTTCATGTCCTAACTAGCCGTGTACGCTTTGCACTTTTTGCGGAGTGTTACAGCGGAGATGTTAAGAGGTTAATTTGGAATTCAAATCTTAGAAACGCTTAATTAATAAACAGGCATTACTATAAAGAGGAATGAGCAGTTATCCTCCTGGTTTACTTAAAAGTTCATTAGGGAAAAAGAGACCGACTCCACCGATTCCGATATGAGCGCCAAGAACACTACCGATTAAATTGATGATAAACTTATTAAAACCGAACCGCTGTTGAATCATTGTTTTCAATTTAAGCGCTGTGTCAAGATCATCAGCATGAGTAATTCCAACAATTTGGTTTTTTGTCTTAATACATCTAGTTTCCATGATCTCTAGTAATTTTTCCAAAGCCTTTTTCTTACCTCGAATCATTTGCAAGAGCATAATTCGTCCGTTATCGACATGGAGGATTGGTTTGATATTAAGAATGTTGCCAATAATAGCGCTGGTACGACTGACGCGCCCTCCTTGGTAAAGGGATTCTAAATTGTCAACCGTAAAAATATGTTCCATATGGGAAGTCTGGTATCTGACGAAATTGACAATTTCCTCTTTGGTTTTTCCTTCTCGCGCCATCTGGGCGGCTTGGTAGACTACGAGCCCCGAAGCCAGAGAACCGCCCTTACTATCAATAATTTCAACATCAAAGTCAGGATATATTTCTTTAACTTCACGGGCAATGGCCAGACTAGTCTGATAGGCGCCAGACATCGCGGCGGAAAAAGCAATATAAATACAGGCCTCGCCTTTTTGGGCATGGTTAACAAAGGACTCTTTCATTAAGATGGGGTTGACTTGAGAAGTTTTAGGTGTCAGTCCTGCTCTCATTGCGTGATAAAGCTGTTCCGTAGAGATGGTGATGCCGTCCAAATAATCGTGACCGTCAAGATGTAAGGAAAAAGGGAAGACTTCAATTTGATAATCAGCAATAATCTGTGCAGGGAGATCACAAGTACTATCAGTAATGATGGCAATTTTCATGTTAGGTTACTCCTTTTTCCAAGATTAATTCGGATACTACTTAGAAAATAGCTTTAGT
>DHOO01000046.1:0-15908 GCA_002409975.1 Firmicutes bacterium UBA5388 | reverse complement strand
ACTTCGTGATAATTATGAAACCAGTATGAACAACCAATTATAGCGCCTCTGGGGCTTGTCGACTCACCTGGCTTTGAATTTTCATTATTTCATGTGCGCGGGCGGTAGCCAGCGTGAGCGACTACTTGGACAAAAAATAAGGGCAGGAGGATTACTTTGTAACCGTTGGTTGGAAGCGCACCAAAAAAGAAAGATTGACACTCAGGCTAGATAGTGGTTGTCAGCATGAAAAATGTTGTTAAAAGGATCAATAAAAAGGACCGGATTGTATGATCCGGCCCTTGGGTATTCGTCATTTGCTTCAAGTTGGGTTTAACTTTAGGTATTTACCTTCCTATTACCTGGGAAGCACTGGAATACAGACGTTTTGTCCGACTTGCAGATTATTAGGATTAATACCGGGATTAGCTGCGGTTATTGCAGAGACTGTAGTTCCGAAGCGTTGAGCTAAAGCAGATAAGGTATCTCCGCTTTGAATAATGTAGATAAAACCTGGACAAGTGACAGGCGTCGGTACTGGAGTCGGAGCTGGGATACAGATCTGTTGTCCGATTTGTAGTCGATTAGGATCAACTCCGGGATTAGCAGAAGTTAAAGCTTGTAAGGTGACTCCAAACCGTGAAGCTAAGCTGAAGAAGGTGTCGCCGGCACGGATGGTGTAAAGAAAACCACCGGGACAAGGTCCGGGCGTCGGAGCAGCAGCGGGAACGCAAATCTGTTGTCCGATTTGTAAGCGGTTGGGATCGACACCGGGATTTGCTGCTTCTAGAGCGCTAACAGTGGTGCCAAAACGTCGAGCAATACTGAAAAAGGTATCTCCAGCCCTAATTGCATAGGTAAATCCTCCGGGGCAGGTACCGGGGGTGGGGGCAACAGGGATACAGATCCTCCGACCGATCTGAAGAGAGTTAGGGTCAATACCCGGATTAGCATTAATGATCGCTTGCACAGTAGTATTGAATCGTCTAGCAAGGGCAAAGAGGGTGTCTCCAGCTACAATAGTGTATACCGTGCCTCCGGGACAAGAAATCTGACTGATGACAACATTTTGGTCTAAATTCATGCCCATTTTCTGATTCCTCCATTAGTTATATACTACAAATTATGCTAGCGTTAGCTAAAAGGTAAGAGGTCAAAGTAATTACTTATTAGGATTAAGGTTCAAACTTATCATGTTCTTACGGGACGGCAAGTCCCAACGAGCTATCATGCACGAAACAGGGATTTCACGGAAAATAATCAGGTGTTAATCTAGTGTATATTCGTGACATTCTAGGGCATACATCAGTTCAGGTAACTGGGATTTATGCACGGACAGATTCGCGCCCACAAAAGATTAGCTTCTATGCTAGGTGGTTTTTAAGGAATCTTCCCTGGCTGGAATCATTGCTTAAAAATGTGTTCCCTCGAATAAAGTTGAGGGAGACGATAGGAAGGAAGTGCAATTGTGATAGGCAAGAAGGAAAGTTTAGAAAAAGTAGGACTTGGGATTGCAGTAATGTTCGGTGTTTATTGGACGTATTCGATTTTTATTCGAAATACATCAAAAATTACCCCAATACTTAAGGGTATGATTGGTTTAGTCTCTTTATATGGCGTTGGCCTGTTTTTATTTATGTTTATCATAAAGACAATACCAAGCGCAAAAATGAAGGCAAAAAAAATATCAGTAAAAACATTTCTAAAATGTTTTTTGCTACAATTCACTGCTTTTATGGTATTAATTGTTATAGCAATTATAGTTTCAAAGGTAACAGGAAATGAAACAAATGACATTCTGATTGCAATAACGCCTTATACATTGTTCGAATCGCTAATATTTTGCCCTGTTGTAGAGGAGTTTGTGTTTAGAAAATTGTTTGCAGATAAACTGTTGAAATACGGGGAATGGTTTTACATTATAGTATCCTCTTTTTGTTTTGCCATAGTTCACGGAGTCCCAATGGGTCTGCCGCATATCGTATATACTCTGGTTTTAGGCTTGATATGGTCTTATTTAGTCGTTAAAACAGGAAAGATAATAATTCCTATAATACTGCATTCATTGTCAAATTTGTTTGGTAATATTATTCTTCAAACATTGCAAGGTATTTCAATGGAGCTTTTGGTTGTGTATGTAGTGTTGATGATTTTATTAGGGGTAATTGGATTAATATTACTTATAAAAGATAGGAATAAAATTGTTATTGATAATAGAAATAGGCTTGTAGATAAAGAGACCTTAAAAGAGATATTTACAAATAAAGGCATAGTGTTTTATGCTGTTTTAACTATTGCAATGATAGCATTGAAAAATTATATATAGTTACACACTGCAATTTGTAGCAAAAAGAGCCGATTGGCTTAGTGATGGCATACCAAGGAGAAGGATAGCTCATATCATGAGTGAGACTGGTGATAGCCGTGTCCAACTTACCAGCTCAGATTGTATTACTCCGGACATCGTCTATGATTCTAAAGCTGGGGATCCTACATATGAACCAAATTGCAAAATTTTGAGAACACCGACTTACATGGTTTAATGAACAGGCAGACAAGGGAATGTTGCGTGAAATTGATATGGACAAAACGAAAGATGGAGTTATTATATGCAAAGACGGTTTTCGAGCAGTAACTCATTCACCAGAAGACATGGACACGTTTGGCAAGGCATCTGGTTTTTCTAGGAAACCAATGGAAGGGGGACTATTATTGTGAAGGGGTTCAGATTGGCGCAAAGAGGATTGCTGGGATTGGTTTTCACAATGTTTTTCGTTGTATTGGCATCGCTGGGGATGTCCGCTTCATCGCCTCGTGTTGTAGCCACGATTCCAGCGGCTGGGGATGGATATGTTGATTTCGAACTAACGGAGATTAGTTTAACTTTTGATCAACCAATGAGTACGACCAGTTACAGCTATGTTTCTTTAGGGAACAACTTTCCAGAGGTGACAGGAAACCCTAGATGGACAGATGCTAATACTTGTGTTCTCCCAGTTAGTCTTAGGCCGAACACAGACTACTGGTTATACGTAAACTCACAGGATAATTATGGTTTCCAAAATAGGGAAGGCGAGCCGGCTACACCGTTTCTACTAGCATTTAGAACAGTCTCGGAAGGTCAAAACAAAAGACCTAGTGAGGAACAACAAGATCGGAACTTGCAATCGTTTGCCCAGTTAGAAGAAATAATGACGACACACTACTCCTACAAAGATCGTCTTAGTCTTGCTTGGGGTAGTATTATCGCAGCAGAGAAAGATGCCTTGCTGCATGCATCAGATGATTTTATCTTTGCAGCCCGTACCCTTAATTTATTAGCGGCTGCGCAGGACCCTCATTTGCTCTTACAGATAGGTCAGCAAACAGTACCAGCTTTTTTGCCCATCGCTAAGACAAACTACAACTTGCAGGCAGGACTCCAGTATATGGAAAATCTTACCCAATGGTCGAACTGCGTGGTTAGTGGTGATGTGGGTGACATTGGATACATTGTTATAGCTGGTTGGGTGAATGAAGCTGCCAAGGCTGTTGATGCGATTCAAGAATTTAGAGATCGACGCGCTATTATCATTGATGTAAGACCTAATTCGGGTGGAAACGAACTAATTGCCCAAGCAGTAGCTGGTTGTTTTACGGATCAAGCAGTTCCTTATGCCAAATCCCTGGTTTTTGATCCTGAAACCAACGAATTTACCAGTTTAAATGTCAGAGAACTACAACCTAATAGAGAGTGTGCAGCTTATCAGGGTGCAGTATTTGTCCTTACCGGCGAAAAGGTCATGAGCAGTAACGAAGCATTTCTACTAATGATGAAAACAGTAGGGGTCACTCTGATCGGGGAGACATCGTACGGCAGTTCGGGTAATCCTAATCCTTATACCTTGGCTAATGGCTTAACTCTCCATGTTCCCCAATGGCAAGCAATGGATATGGACGGTAACCTAATTGAGGGGAAAGGAATCGAGCCGGATATTTTTCTCGATTTTCTTCCCGAAGAATTTGTGAGTGATGATCCGTTGCTCCGTAAGAGTCTAGAGATGGTTGAGCAATGGACCAAGTAGAGGGATACAGCTATGTATAGATTTTTAGCTGTTTTGTTATTTCTTCTGGATCAAGAGCGCTATTTCTTAAGAGTAGAAGCCCATTCCCATAAGCCTTATTTCAATGTGATATTATTGCCATGCCGGGAGGGGAGTATGTCGGGGTTCATATCGAGGATGGAATCGCTCTGGCTAATGCTTCGCTTCGAGAAGAGATAAAATCAAAGTATCCCAAGAGCTGGCAGCGGATCATAGCGAGAAGAAAATTTATGCAGGAAACTTTGGGAGATCGTGTTTAACTTTTATCTAAGTTTGATTTAAGTAAAGCCCCCGAAAATCTTCGGGGGCTTTTGCGTCTAATTCCCTAAAAATGCAGCTTATTTACTTCTCCACCTGCCGGGTTTTGTAAAACCTGTTGTGGTTTAAAGTAAAGAGGCACAAAAAGATAGCTCTTCTTATTGCGAGGCTAGTTTTTCGTCAGGGAAAAACCGATAACCTTTAGATTGCAAAACCTCTTCTAGCAAAGGATATTTCTCCGCTTCTAAGACGATGGCGGCCTGTGCTTTAGCTTCAAGGACAAAGCCATAACAGTCTTCCAGATTAATATTGTTACAGGAAAGGATAGTTAAGAGTTTATGCATCTCTCCCGGTTTATCCGGTAAGAGGACAATGGTAACCTTCCGTTTAGAGACAGTAAAACCTTCCTTCCTTAAGAGATGATAGGCTTCTTCTAAATTACTTGTAAGGATCTTAACCACTCCAAACTCACCAGCGCTGGCCAGATAAATCCCATAAATATTAAAGTTGTTTTCAGCAAGAATTTTAGTGACTTTCTCTAATTTACCCGGTTTATTTTCCACAAAGATTGACAGGTGATAAGCCATAATAATCCCCCCTCTAAATTCTTACTTAAGATATCTATCTAATAATCTCCTCTTCTACGCTCTTTAGACAAAAGTCAAGCTAGAGTGAGAATAAGGGTATCTTTTAGCGTAGGTCGTTAACCCTTTTAGCTTTACCCTCCCACACCGGTAGACTGCCAGGTTCGCTAAGTTGGACTACTGGGCTAACAGTAATCTCGGATCGCAATTCCTCGGTAATTCTGTTTTGTAGTTGAGTAAGTCCGGCTAAGGTTCCTTCAAAGATCTCTTTATCTACTTCAACCTTAACATATAATTTGTCCATATAATTTTCTTTTTTGATTTCAATCAAGTAATTTTTCCCGACACCGGGAATGCCCATAATCGTTTTTTCAATTTGAATAGGAAAGAGGTTGACTCCATTGATGATTAGCATATCATCGGCCCGGCCTTTAATCCGGTCAATCCGGAGGTGAGAACGGCCACAGGCGCACTTGCTCGAAGTGGCCCGGGTGAGGTCACCGGTCCTGTAGCGCAGGAGTGGCATCGCCTCTCTCTTTAAGGTAGTGAGCACCAGTTCTCCTTCTTCGCCATCGGGAAGGACCTTTCCGGTTTGCGGGTCAATTATTTCCACCAGGTAATAATCCTCCCAGATGTGGATACCACATTGATGCTGGCATTCGAAACCAACACCCGGACCGCAAACTTCTGATAAACCGTAAGAATTGTAGGCTTTTACCCCATATAACTGTTCAATCTGTTGGCGCATCTCCTCGCTATGAGGTTCAGAGCCGATAATGAAGATTCTCAATTTTAAGCCTTTCGGATCAATCTTTTCCTCCTCAAAATGGGAATATAGTCGTAGGGCGTAACTGGGGAGGATGTGAACTACATTGGAACCAAAGGTTTGCATAAACCAGATCTGACGTTTACTATTGCCGGGACCGATGGGGATTGTTAGCGCTCCCAGCGCTTCCGCTCCGTAGTGAAACCCTAATCCGCCGGTAAAGAGCCCATAACCCATGGTGTTTTGAAAAACATCACCTGGGCGCATTCCGATCATATACATACAGCGCGCTACCTGATTTGTCCATTCTTCAATATCCTTTTTCGTATGAAAAACAACCGTTGGGTTACCGGTTGTTCCGGAAGAAGAATGAAGTCTGATTGAATTCTTTAAATCAGTGGCCAGAAAACCGTAAGGGAAATTATCTCTTAGATCTTGTTTCCGGGTGAAGGGGACCCGTTCTTGGAATGCTGTTAACGAGTCAACTTTATCCACCGCATAGTTCTTGTAGAACGGTGATTTTTTGGCCTGGGTAATTGTTAGGTTCAGTAATTTCAATTGTTGTTTTTTTAACTCTTCAACCCCAAGTGTTTCAATGTTTTCTTCCCAATACATTAACCATCCCTCCGTCTTACCGTAAAAAATTTATTATTATATATCTTAACACAAATAGTGGGTACGTGCTTGACTTTTTATCAAATTAGTTAAAAAACAGCCTCATATCATATTAAAAGTGATTACAATAAAAACAAACCCAAGCGTGGCGCAAAAATTACCAGTTTTATGAAGACTGTCAAGACTGATTGTCTCTTATTGTGGTTGAGAAATATTTATCAAAAAGAGGCTTTCAAAAATTTTTTCCGAAATAGATTTATGTTACACTCTGATTATATTAAAATTAACGGAATTATTGAACCCAGATATTCCCAGTGGGACGATCAATATATTGTGGTCAAATGTTAAATAATTGAAGTAGGAAATTCTTTAATATGACTAATAATAAGAGGTTTAAGTGATGAGTAGAAAAAAATTTAGTTCCCTGCGTTTTATTTTAAGTCTAATTTTTATTATCAGCACCATTTTACCTGTAACGATCATTATTTATATTGTACCTTCTTACTACAAACAGCAGATTGTTAAAGAAACGGATATGTTAGTCGCTAATAATCTCGAATCAATCGCCAATAATATCCTTGTTTATCTTTCTGATCTGCAAAAACTGGCTACCTTTCCTTACTTTGATAAAGAGATCATGGCGGCATTAATTGCTAAGGAGAATAATACCGCACAGGGACAAAAACCAAGCGACTATATAATAAATGAAATACTGCCTATTTACATCAACATGTTAAGAAAAGAGATTTTAAGCATCGTAATAATCAATAAGAATGGCTCAGCGCTTTACTTTAACCGTAATCAAAACGTTGACTTGATAAACGATTATGACTTCCGCGCCCAAGAATGGTATAAAAAAACAATTGAGGAAAATGGAAATGTGGTCTATATCGGTAGTCACCGTCCGGATTATTTTGACTATTCCACAAGTCTTCGTGTTTTCTCTTTAGCCAGGTTAATACGACATCCCTATATTAGTCAAACACCAGGAGTAGTTCTGGTTGATGCCGATACTCAAATCTTCGCAGATCTGTTTAGTAATTTACAGTTTAGTCCCGGTTCTATTTCGTTGTTGCTGGATACGGAGGATAATATTCTGTTCTCCTCAAAACCGGTTTCGCCAGGTATTCTTGCGCAAGTAAGTAATAATTCCCCTTTTATTAAAGGGGAGACCAGTAACTATAATGCGGTATATAAGAAAGTTATTTCTTCCGATTGGAAAATTGCTGTTCTGGTCTCAGATCGAGAAATAAAGAAGCGAATCAGATTAGTTTATGTGGTATGCATAATGGCTTCCATGATCACCTTGTTTCTAACCTATTTTCTCTTTCAAATGTTGACTTTGTTTTATATTATCCGACCGATAAAAGAGATGTCTCAAGTGATGAAGAAGGTGGAAGAGGGTGATTTGGAGGTAAGATTAAAGCCGAGAGGGAGTAATGAAATCGCTACTCTGGGGAAGAACCTGAATAATATGATTGAAAAATTAAATGAGCTGATTACTAGAGATTACAAACTGGTAATCAGCCAAAAAAAGGCTGAATACCAAGCCCTGGTCTCACAGATTCAACCCCATTTCCTCTATAATACCTTAAACGGCTTTTTGGGTCTTAACCGTTTAGGAAAAAGAAAACTGCTGGAAGAATCGATCTTGAATTTAACAGATATGCTTCGTTATACCCTAACCCCGGGGGAATACTATCAATCCACTGTCGAAAATGAATTTGAATTTATTGAGAAGTATTGCACGCTGCAGAAACTAAGGTTTAAAGAAAAAATGGAGACACTTATCAATTGTGACCAAAGTGTGAAGAATTTAATTATCCCCAAACTTTTAATTCAACCGTTGGTAGAGAATGCAGTTAAATACAGCCCTGCTTGAACTGGGGCGCAAAGATCCTAAATTAACAGTGATAGATGCCGACATTGCCCAATCAGTAAGTAGTAAAAAATTTCATCAGGCTTATCCGGAACGGGCCTTTAATGTTGGAATTGCGGAACAGAATATGTTTGGCATTGCCGCCGGTTTAGCAACAACCGGACGGGTAGTCTTTGCCTCTACGTACGCAGTCTTTGCTTCAATGCGGGCCTGTGAACAGATTAGAACCTTTATCTCGTACGGAGAGCTTAATGTAAAAATTGGCGCCAGTCATGCTGGGTTACATACCGGTATGGACGGCGCTACCCATCAAGCAATCGAAGATGTAGGTATTATGCGTTCAGTACCGGGGATAACCATTCTGAGCCCCGCCGATGCCGTTTCCGCAAAAAAAGCCACGCTAGCGGCGGCAGAATACCCCGGACCGGTCTATATTAGATTAATCAGAAATGCCATTCCCGTAATCTATCAAGAAGATCTTCCCTATTCAATCGGGAAAGCAATTACTTTACAAGAGGGCAGTGATATCGGACTGATCGCAACCGGTGTGATGTTGCACAGAACTCTTCAGGCCGCAGAATTATTGGCGAAGAAGGGTATTAAAGCTACTGTCGTTGATGCGCATACTATTCGCCCGCTGGATAAAGAGACAATTTTACAGGTTGCCCGGAGAACCGGTGGATTGGTAGTTGCGGAAGACCACAATATCAACGGCGGTTTGGGGAGCGCGGTCTGTGAAGTGGTTGCTGAGGAATATCCGGTACCGGTAGCGCGTATTGGATTACCGGATGTCTTCGGTGAATCGGGAGCTCCCGATCTCTTACTTGACGAATTCGGAATGAGTGTTAAAGACTTAGTTGAAGCGGCGGAGAAGATAATACGAAGGAAGTAAAAGGTCTCTAATAACTAATCAATCCACACGCGGGAGTGAGAATTGAGAGACTATGCAACACTAAAATCAAGTAGTCGCTCACGCTGGCTACGCCCGTACCCATAGAATGATGAAATTTAAAGTCGGACTCTCGATAAGTCTTTAAAGACATTTTCTAAGCAAATAAACCTCTGAACTAATTTACAGAGGTTTATTTGCTTGATAGGCTCCTTTGCGCGGATCTTGTCTCCGACTCAAGATGAACCTCAGTTACTATTATTTTTCGTAATAATGAGGTAAACACTAACTTTAAATCCTCCTCTTTAACTGTCAAGGCATTTATCTGTGGAAAAATTATACCCTATCCCCCAAACCGTTTTAAGATATTGAGGATTTTTGGGGTCAACCTCGAGTTTGTTCCGCAAGTGCCAGATATAGACCGTTATCGTTTTATCATCAATAATAATATCGCCCCAAACGTTCTGATACAATTGTTCTTTAGTAAACACCTGGTTGGGATTTGTTATAAAAAACTTCATGAGCATGGTTTCTTTAGGGGAAAGAAGGATTTCAACGCCGTTATTATATACTTTATAAGTATTGCAATCAAATTTGAATGGGCCCGCTTTAATAATATCGCTTTTACCGGCGAACTTGACCTTGCTTCGTCTGATGTGGGCCTTTATTTTAGCGCACAACACGGCCGGACTAAAAGGTTTAGTAATATAGTCATCAGCTCCCAGACCCAACCCCAATATTTTATGATAGTCTTCAGTCCTCCCGCTTAAAAGGAAGATCGGGATCTCAACTCCCGAATTTCGTAGAAGCTTTACAAGCTCAAAGCCATCAAGGTCATTCATGACCACATCGAGAATAATCAGGTCAAAGTCGTCGGATGATTTAATAATTTCAAGGGCTTCATTTCCACCGCAGGCGAGGTCTACTGTCATATTTTCGGCTTGTAAAGCTTTCTTAATTAACCTTCTGATGTCCGCGTCATCGTCAACCACTAATATTCTTTCTTTGGCCATCTGCTCAGTTCTAGTCCTTTCGGCTTTTATTTCCCCCGAATCAAGAGATAGCTGGCCCACTGGATAGCAATCGTCTTTTAGCTTAACTGACAAGGGACCAAATTTTGTCAAAAATCACCAAACTTAAGAGTATATTTATTATATCATATTACAATAGTGTAGCCAATAAAGAAGAAGAAAAGCAACTCTGGTATCAGGGGGTGTTACATTATGTGGTAAAAGGTCCGAATATTAATGTATTTTAATAATCCGCAAAGCATATGTTAATATTTCAATGGTAAATTGTAAATTAGGGAATTTGCATAATTCAATTCTTTAAGATTCAACCACAATATATTGATATGCCCACTAGGAATTGTCTAATCTTAGACAATTCCCTGATACCTGAGATAATTAAATAGTAACAAGTTAAAATCTAAAGTGGTAGAACCTTAGTTTTTAATGGTAGAGCATCTTACATGATTTAAATGATGGTGATTTAATGGCTAAGAACAAAACAAATGTCCTTGAATTTCTCTTCAAAAGGAAACCGGTTTTAATAATCTTGCTTGTAACAGCGCTTATAGTATTGATGATTATTTTCATCTTTTACGCTTATAGCCGACACAAAGATATCGTAGTTCAACAACAGAAGCAACACTTATTATCAATCGCGGAAACGATCGCCAGAAACCTGGAGCATTTTGTTGAGGAAAAGCTCCAAATTACTGACATGTATTTTGACGCCATCGCGGACCAGGTCGATAAAGCAAAGAACCCAAAGGACATGCTTGCCGAAGCGGTTGATAAGTTCTACGCTGCACAGAGCGATTATATGGATTCGGTTTACATCGTGAGCGGCGGAGACCGGATTGTCTATAGAAAAGGAATTGAGGATGATTACTATCTGCCATCGGAAATAACAGCGCTCAAAGGACCGTTGATAAGCTCAATTGTCGAACAGGGGCAAGCAGCTCCGGGACCTGTCTTTATAGGAAGCGGCAAGTATTTTCTTTTGAGTTTGATTAAACCGGTATTTACGGCGGATCAAGGGCAAAGGTTCATTCTTTGTACCATCAATTTGAATAAGATCTATGATGACTTTATTGCTCCGACCAAAGTAGGGGAGCGAGGCTATATATTAGTGAAGGACAGTTGCAGGCGGATCATTATGTACCGGGCAAAAGAACAGGTCGGTCTCGATGTCATCAAAGGCCGACAGGAAAAATATCCTGACTTGTATTACCGGGATCTTGAAAATCTAGTTGGGCGACAGATGACGGGAGAACCGGGAACGGCGGTGTACTATTCGTACTGGTGGACGGAGAGGGACATCCAGAAGGTTAAAAAGATCAGCGCCTTTACTCCGATTAGGATAGGGAAGGATTTCTGGGTAATTAGCGTTCAAATGGACTTTAAGGAAGTACAGACCCCCGTTAAAAACAACCTGAACAATATATTGCTGTTTAGCTTTTTAATATTTGTAATTCTCAGTAGTTCTATCTATGTTATTATGCGTCTTATAAAAAATACCGAAACTCTGGAAATTGAAACGAAATATCTGAAGGAATTGCAAAAAACCTCCGAGGAACTGCAAAAAAGTGAACGAAAGGCAAAGCATTATCAAAGACTGCAGACAATAGGAACCTTGACGGGCGGCATCGCTCATGAGTTTAACAATTTACTGACGCCGATTATCGGTTATTGTGAAATCCTATTGAAAAATACGCCGCAAGACAGTGATCTTGCTGAAGACATTGGGGAGATTTATAGAATCGCCAGAAAAGCGGAAGAACTTGTCAAACAAATATTAGGATACGGTCGGCTCGATCCGGGTTTCCATGTGTTTAAACCGCTCCATATCAGCTCCCATATAAAAGAATCAGTTGCGATGATGAAAAAAATTTTGCCACCGTCGATCGAATTCGTCGAAAAAATCAATTCGGATTGCGGATATATATATGCAAACGCGACAATGATTAATCAAATTATCGTCAATCTGTGCACAAATGCCTATCAGGCGATGAAGGGAACCAAAGGCACACTTATGATTGAGCTTGAAAAGGTGAAAAAAGAAGATCTTAACGAGTCCCTAGAATGGGATTTTGACCAGGAAATCTACATTATGCTTAGGGTGACGGACACAGGCTGTGGGATGGATGAAGAGACCAGAGAAAGAATTTTTGACCCCTTTTTCACCACCAAAGAGGTCGGTGAGGGGACCGGACTGGGATTGTGGTTGGTGCAGAGTATTGCGGTGGAGCATAAGGGAGAAGTATTTGTCCACAGCGAACAGGGAAAGGGCAGCGTCTTTAGTGTTTATCTTCCGTGGATGGGCCAAGAGGCGCCGGAGGAACAGTTTGACGTAAGCTGTATTAAACGCCGGGACAATCTCCACGTGCTGTTTGTGGACGATGAGGCGGATACGGTTAAGGTTTTCAAAAAAGGCCTGACCCAAATGGGATATATGGTGTGTGGCGAAACTGACCCGATCAGCGCCATTTCTAAATTCAAAGTAAATCCTGATAAATATGATGTGATTATTACGGACTATGTCATGCCCAAAATAAACGGATTAGAACTGGCGGAAATCGTAAAAAATGTGCGGGAAAACGTAAAAATAATTTTAATTACTGGTTTTATGGAGAAGAATGGCAGAGAAATTGTAGGGAAACACCGTATTGATGGGTTTCTGACAAAACCGCTTTCTTGTTTTGATCTAGATGTAAAAATACAAACGCTTTTCTGGGGAACACCATAAAAGGCAAAACACGGCGGCAAACTGAGGCCCGAGGGCTTGGAAGGAATAGGCGTGGCCGTCTACTGTAATAACATTGAAGTTTTTCATTAATCTAACAACACAATCCAGGAGAGCGCTGTCATCAGATCAGAAACGACGGTAAGGATATCAATAGAAAAAGCCAGGTAAAAGGGTAATAGGAGGTGTGTATTAATGGTAAGAATCATCAAAGGCGGGGTCTATCTTTATAATAATCAGGTCATAGTCGAAAACAATGACCATCGGACTGTAGATGAATTTAATCGCAAATTAAAAGCCGCGGGTGAGCCTCCCATGTCTGTAAGCGAGGCGCCCACTCCGGACAGGGCGCGAAAAAACACGATCTGTTACAGAATTCTAACAGAGCATAATGTGGCTGGTAGCGCAGAGCGGCTTAGGTTGAAATTTGATTCCTTAGTCTCTCATGACCTTACCTACGTCGGAATTATCCAAACCGCCAAGGCCGGCGGACTGGAAGAGTTTCCTGTTCCTTATGTGCTCACCAACTGTCATAATAGCCTGTGCGCGGTTGGTGGCACAATCAATGCCGATGACCATCTGTTTGGCCTATCAGCGGCTAAAAAGTACGGGGGGATCTATGTCCCCGCGCACCAGGCGGTTATCCACCAATACATCAGAGAAATGATGAGCAGGTGCGGGAGGATGATTCTAGGCTCGGACAGTCATACCCGCTACGGTGCTCTTGGCGCCATGGGTGTGGGTGAAGGTGGTCCTGAACTTGTTAAGCAACTCCTTGGCAATACGTACGATCTTCCGGCGCCAGAGGTAATCGGAGTATATCTTTCTGGTTCTCCCCAAAAGGGGATTGGTCCTCATGATGTCGCGCTTAGTATTATTGGCGCGGTGTTTAAAAACGGGTTTGTGAAAAACAAAGTATTGGAATTTGTTGGACCGGGGGTTTCCAAGCTTTCGATCGACTTTAGAAACGGGATCGACGTCATGACCACAGAAACCGCCTGCCTCAGCTCGATCTGGCTCACCGACGAACAGGTTAAGGATTATTATACTGTTCACGGTCGGCCTGAAGCTTATAAGGAGCTGAAGCCGGGGTCAATAGCTTATTATGATGGAATGGTCACGGTGGATCTGGATAAAATTGAAGCGATGATCGCTCTTCCTTTTCATCCCAGCAATGTATATACAATCAAAGAACTTAATCGAAATCCAGTAGATATCTTGGCGGTTGTTGAGGAAGAATGTCAGCGGCAGATTGATAACTCAAAAATCAAATTCCGTCTTAGGGATAAAATTATTAACGGTCGGCTCAAAGTCGAGCAGGCGACGGTGGCCGGATGCGCCGGAGGCTCCTTTGAGAACCTCTGCGCCATGGCGGCGCTTTTGGAGGGAGAGACTGTTGCGAAGGACTATTTCACCTTAAGTGTCTATCCGTCCAGTCAACCTGTTTATTATGAACTTATTAATAACGGCGCGGCTGTAAAGTTAATGCAGGCAGGGGCAATAATAAAAACGGCATTTTGCGGACCGTGTTTCGGTGCGGGTGATACACCTGCTAATAATGCGCTCAGCATACGTCATACCACCAGAAACTTTCCTAACCGGGAAGGGTCCAAGCCGGGTGAAGGTCAGATTGCCTCCGTCGCCCTCATGGATGCGCGTTCGATTGCCGCTACCGCGATTAACGGAGGTTATCTGACTCCCGCGACGGAGATTGATCTTCCAGAGTGGCCCTTAAAGTATAATTTTAACGGAGATATTTACAAAAAGACTGTCTACAACGGTTATTCTGCTCCAGAGCAAGACACAGAACTAAAATACGGTCCTAATATCACTGATTGGCCGGAGATGATTCCTTTAACAAAGCATATTGTCTTAAAAATTGCTTCCGTTATTTTAGACCCGGTTACGACCACTGATGAGCTTATCCCCTCAGGGGAAAACGCTTCTTTACGTTCCAATCCGCTACGGATGGCCGAGCTGACTTTGTCCCGAAGAGATCCCGCTTATGTGAGGCGGGCCAAAGAGATACAGATTCTAGAAAAAAACAGGCAGGAATATTTAAATGGGAAAAACCCGGAAACAGTCTCTCCCCGGTTAAAGCAAGAGGCTATAAAGCTCATGGAGAATAGTGGTTACCACTATGGTAGCCTGGAAGAGTTTCTGGAAACAACCGGCTTTGGCAGTGTTATCTATGCGGTGAAACCCGGTGACGGCTCAGCCCGTGAACAGGCGGTTTCATGCCAGAGAGTATTGGGGGGCCTTGCCAACATTGCGGTGGAATATGCAACTAAACGTTACCGCAGTAACCTGGTTAATTGGGGAATTCTCCCTTTTACCGCGGAGGCCGAAATTCAGGAATTGTTAGTGCCGGATGATTATATCTTTATTCCTAATATCCGGGAACAGATCGAAAACAGTTCTTCTCAGGTAACGGCCAAGCTGATCGACGGCCAAGCAATCGAGGAGATAGAACTGCAGTTAAACGATCTGTCACAAGAAGAAGCGAAAATTATCCTTCAGGGAAGTCTTATCAATTTTTATGCTTCAGAGCGCGCATAAAGAAGAACTGTAGGGTAATGTCGCGATATAAAATAAAGAGAAAGGAGGGGAGGTCATGCTCAAAAAGGCGCCGTGCGTAATTTTTCGAGGAGGCACAAGCAAGGGCATATTTTTCCAGGAGGAAAATATTCCCCCGCCGGGACCGGAGCGCGATCGTTTTCTGCTTAAAATTATGGGAAGTCCTGATCTAAGACAGATTGACGGTTTGGGAGGCGCCACGTCAACAACAAGCAAAGTGGCGATTATTTCCCCATCCAACAGGGAGGATGTTGATGTCAATTATACTTTTGCGCAGGTTGCCATCGACAAACCAGTGGTCGATTACAAAGGGAACTGTGGGAATATTTCTTCCGCTGTTGGTCCCTATGCCATTGAAATGGGTTTAGTTACGGTGTCGCACCCCGAAACAGTGGTCAAAATCTTTAACACCAATACAAATAAATTAATCTACTCCTATGTTCAGACTCCCAATAAACATCTTACATATGAAGGGGATTTTTCTATTGCTGGCGTACCTGGAAGCTCCGCTCCAGTAAAACTTTCATTT
>DHOO01000070.1:57898-59689 GCA_002409975.1 Firmicutes bacterium UBA5388 | reverse complement strand
ATTGTTTATCCCTAAACCATTTCTTGCTTTAGGTATGCATTCAAGAGCTTAGCCCAAATCTCATCTTGTAGAACTCAACCGTTTGATTATTATCATTCATTTTTGTCCCTTCTCCAACAACTAAAAAGCCACAGTTCTCATAACACTTTATAGCTCTTTGATTATTCTTTCTTACGTTAAGGTTAATAGCCTTTAAACACCATTCTTTACTTGCAAATTCAATTATCTTCTTTATTGCGACTTGGCCAATTCCCTGGCCTTGTTTCTCTTTGATCCCTATAAATATTCCTAAAGTAGCTTCTTCTGCGTCTAAATTATCCTTTTCAACCCAAATTGTTCCCACATCATAGTCATCTACAACAATGATAAACCATAAATACAATTCAATATCCTGTATCTTGCCTTTAAACGCTTTTGGATAAAAACGCGACATATATTCATTAGCTTTTATGTAACCAACCCATTGTTGAATGCTTTTTATGTCTGCCCCAGTTACCTTTCTTAAAAATAACTCCATTGTATCCCTCATACTCTCGTATTCTTAGGCCGTGCCCACGGATGGGCCGGACGGGTCTGACATGGCGTATATCGTCCGCGGGTTCCTGACGTCGATGAGCCTTAGCGCGACGCGCTTGGCGAATCGATGTGGGCGCGTTTTCTTCATGATTCGACTTATCTGATCAGCTTCATGAATGACCACTACCGAAGGCTTTCTTTTTTTCGCCAACCGCGCCCCGCCAGCTAGAATCCGCTGTTATATGAAGTCACCTCTACCATAGAGACTGCCAGTACAGCTAATACATTGTGTAATAAATGTTTTTCTTTGCCTCCTCAAGTGAATCAGCAAATAGGGTTTTCTTGTTCTTTAAGTCCTCTATATAAACGCGTTCCTGACCTTTAATAGAAACCTTTTTAAGGTGTACCTTAAAGCATAACCATTCAAATAATCTGATGTTTATTACAGCCTTTTCATCCAAAAATTCTGGATATAATTTATGCCATGATCCATAATGATGTCCGTGTAATCTCTCTATAATAATATTTTCCGAACTTTTTCCTTCCATAATAAACGCCCTAACAAAATCTAAACCACCATCGAATATTGAATTCCCTAAGATTAAACTCAGATACTCGTATGCTAATAAAACAGCAAATCTCTCATCCAAATAAAAGCCTTGCAGAGAAGGAAACAAATCGCATACTGGTCTTTTTATTACTTTTGTGGAATTTGAGAGATGCATCTCAACATCGTTTTCTTGCGCAACGAAAGACCTAATCTCTTCATCAATTTGTTTCTCAGTTAAACCATCCCTTTTTAGTATCTTGCGAATATCGGATATTCCTCTGTAGGTATCTAACCAAATCGAACCATCCGTATCCTTACACGCTTTCACTCGAAATGTGGAATCCTTGTAGGTGCACTTTCCTAATCTACCTTGGCTATCTCTACCGTAGTATTCCTGCCCATTTTCAACCCTTTCAAATAACTCGGGGATTTCACCCCTCAAATTTCTTACTGCCAATCGGATAGATGGGTCTTGTCTAATTCCATTTACCAAAGTTGAGCCAAGGTAGTTATTGCATTTTGTGCATAAAATACTTACTGCCAGTCTCCCACCGATACATTCTGGAATCATATGTTCCAAAGAGATAGCAGGTTCCTTTTTACAGAGAATACATTGTTGAAATACGTTTCTTACCCTCATTTTCACCACCTCTTATACGGCGCGGCCCTTAGACCGCGATTGGCCCTAATTACTGTTGATTTCATATAACGTTTGGCATTGCCGA
>DHOO01000070.1:57020-57605 GCA_002409975.1 Firmicutes bacterium UBA5388 | reverse complement strand
CCCGAAGCGGCAATGCTGTGTTAGGCGATGGACCATGCCCCCAGATTCAGAGACGACCATGGAGGGTCATCCCTTGAACTTTCCCCAACAACTGTATTTATACACAAAATAAGAATGATGTACCCTAACTTCAGATACGAATTATGTGTATGTCACAAAGATCAATTGAAATTTATTCTTATGCCACTAAAGGAAACTCACTGTATAATAGAATGGCTGTAAATATAAAATTCTTCCTGGCTTGGCCGGTATTTTTTCTCCAAACGTTCCAAACCCTCGTCAAAGCGCCCGGCTTCTTTTTCGTCTATCTCAAAAACAGGACTTTGATAGTAAACCCATTTCCTTCCGTCCAAGGCATCGGGTTTGAGTTCTTTTACCATCATTGCCGCAGGATATGTCCCATTCTCAAGACAGACATTGTACTTTTTACAGCTCTTAAAACCACGGCTTACATAATTACCCGGGTTTCCAAATATTACGATCACATCATAACCAAGTGCGACCGCCTGTTCAAAGGAATACTCCATTAGCTTTTTTCCATACCCCTTTCTCTGAAATTCCGGCAAAATGCAAACCGGACCGAAA
>DHOO01000070.1:55150-56811 GCA_002409975.1 Firmicutes bacterium UBA5388 | reverse complement strand
AATTAGTTTTGTTTTCGTATACATGATATTCCCGATGATTTGATTATCAACTTCAATCACAAAATCAAGCTCCGGCAGAAAATCTTTGTGGGATCGCATAATATGAACCAAATAATCTTCAACGCACCCCGGGATATATAAATTCCAAAAAGCTTTCCTTGTGATTTCTTCCACTTTCTCAAAATCTATTTCTTCTTCATTCCTAATCTTAATCATTTTGTTCACTTACAAGCCTCCCATAATTTATCTGTACTTCATAACATCCTACACATGTGCAACAATCTAATCATTTATTCGTTATTCTCCAATCCGCGCATGGATGCGCGGTTCCCTGCATGGTCTTTCGCCTAACGTGCGCGGGTTGCAGAAGCTGTTCCGCCTTACTTAGCTCTTAAGTTAGGCGGAACGGTTTGGGTCGGAGCGCTGGCAATTCCCAGAT
Organism: Firmicutes bacterium UBA5388; assembly: GCA_002409975.1. Classification (GTDB taxonomy): domain Bacteria; phylum Bacillota; class UBA4882; order UBA10575; family UBA10575; genus UBA5388. The sequence continues at coordinate 56,372 of DHOO01000070.1, read as the reverse complement.
TCATCACTAACCAGCGCGGAGCCTGCAACCCGTTGTTAAACGTTGTAACCGCCACCCAATTAAGAGCGTTTTCAACAGATAGCTTTCTCATAAATCGCCTTTTATTGAATAAAGATTGCAATCGCCTGAACCAATATAAATTGTCCCATCAGTGCCAATCGCGGGAGTGGAATATATTTTTCCTTCCGTTTTAAAAACCCATCTTTGGGTACCATCTGGGTTAATTGCATATAAGTTATTATCATCAGATCCAACATAGATCGTCCCATTCATTCCAATCTTAGGAGAATTAACCTCATCTTTTACCGTGAATGCCCATTTTAGGGTTCCATCTGGATTAATAGCATAGAGGTTTTTATCGTGAGAGCCGACATAAACTGTACCATCAGCTCCTATTGCAGGGGAAGACCAAACCGAACCTTTGGTTTTAAAAGCCCACTTTTTAGTACCATCAGGATTTATTGCATAAAGTTTTTTATCATCTGATCCTATATATATTGTCCCATCAGTTCCAATCGCAGGAGCAGAGGCAAGATAACCTATTTTAAGTGACCATTTTTTAGTACCATCAGGATTTATTGCCAGAAGATTTTTCATAGAATCTATATAAATCGTTCCGTCATAACCAATAACTAGGAACGGCATAATGGAATACCTGGTTCCAAAAATCCAGTTTTGAGTACCATCAGGGTTTATTGCATAAAGATTTTTATCATGAGATTCAACATAAATTATACCATCACTACTAATTACCGCAGCTGAAGTAATGTCCTTTCCTGTTTTAAATGCCCACTTTTGGGTACCATCAGGGTTTATTGCATAAAGATTTGTATCATAAGATCCTACATATATTGTACCATCATCCCCAATTATTGGGGAGGCCGAGACGTAACCTCCAGTTTTAAAAACCCATTTTATTGTACCGTTTGGGTTTATTGCATATATGTTTGAATCATAAGAGCCCACATAAACAGTGCCATCGGAACTTATGGCGGGGGAAGATAAAATTGTACCACCAGTACGAAAAGCCCAGTTCTGTACCCCTTGAAAAGCTTGGATATAACCTACCTGAAGTATAACTACCAGAATTAACAAATTAACTACAACAGACCTAATTTTTATCAAAATATCCCCCCCTCTGATTTTCTTGACATAGTGACACAACGCTGCTTTCGACCCAAATTAGCGGTTATATCGTTTAACGTTTGGCATTGCCGACGTC
>DHOO01000070.1:53175-54897 GCA_002409975.1 Firmicutes bacterium UBA5388 | reverse complement strand
GATGTGGCCGCGAATTCCTCATGATTAGACTTTCAGATATGACATCATGTTTCCCCAACCGCGGCCCGGAAGCGGCAATGCTATGTTATATGACGTTGTGACCCCCCTTAAAAACAAATCCGGTTTTCCTTTAAAAGTCTACCTATTTCGAATATCGCAGCAAAATCCATGTTTTTTACTGAGGATATAATACATCCATCTTCTTTTCTATAGTACTTTATACCATCACAATAGACATAATCGTATACACTACTTATGTCATAAACTTCGTTCACTTCAATTTTCCCTTCACCCTGAATAATACCAACCGCAATAGAGTGATTACCGTTCTTTACCCACCCTATTCCCATTGGAAGCCATAATTCGATGAAATGATTAGTTTCATCCTCTTTCCATACGCCATTTGCTCTTCCTTTTCCGATACTGACCATGCCATTGCACAATCTTCCCCTCTTCCAGGGCCAAGGTAAAATTAGATCCCTAGATAAATACATCTCTTTTTTAATATCAATTCGTTGTTTTAATTTCCTCAAATCAGTTCCATCTGTCGCCAGTTGTTTAAACTCGTCAAATAGCAGCTCACTGGAGTTTATTTGGGGTTTTTTTGAGTCCACAGTGATATAAAGCATATTAGTTAAATATTCAGCCTGTACATTTCTCCCTAAGAGCCTTACCAAATCAAGTAAAGGATTTTGCTCGTAAACAAATTTCCTATGAGATTGAATATATTCAACTTTTTTCGTTGTATCTAAAATTGATTTGGCAAACCCAATAACGTTATTAAACATTTTCTTTCGTCTAGTCTTGAACATTTTGTTCAGGATCTCTTCTGTCATTCCCACCTCACCTTTATTTTTCAATGTCATATGCCGTGTTATATGACGTTGCTTGTAGCCCATTAATTTCATATTTATTACTTTTTTAACTAAATTTAATTCTATTCTTACCATATAAATGGAAGTAGTCGATATCTTACTCTTGTTGCATATTCTTTATATCCATGCAGTTCTTTCTGAAGGACGATATCTTCCAGATATGTCCGGATCATAAGTATAATTACCGATAATACTGCGGGGATCAATGCCCAAAAAGAGTTCAATGCAAAACCAATGGCAAGAGTATAAATGATAAGACCGGCATAACCCGGATGTCGAATGATTGCATATGGTCCTTTATCAATTACATAGTGCTCCCTGTCTTTTTGGATGCGGACCGTACCTGAGAAGAATTTATTTTTCCATATACAGATATTAAACAGGGAATACCCGAGAAATACTATAACAAGTCCTAATACATTTATCCCTAGAGGAAAATTACCTGTCCAGTGATACTTCCATCCATCCAAAGCGGCAATCAGAGGAATTATGTAACTTAATAATATAATAGTTATATAAATTAATATATCCCACTTCTTAGTCCCGGGATTAATTTTGGTTCGCTCTTTAACAACTTCTGATGGAATTAAAATCCATGTGAACAATGAGTTGTAAATCCACAATAAAAAAAATATCCATCCCTGCCAATAATCCCAACGTCCGGTGGAAATAAAAAGGATGACAAATATTAATATAATACTAGTAACCGGCCTTAGAATGGCACGAAACTTCATATATATACTCATGTTTTTTTCAAACCCGATTTTCATAGAATCCTCCCTAAATGATACTGTTTATTTTTTTCAATTATCTTTTGCAAGCAATGTCATATAACGTTTGGCATTGC